>JBMONJ010000044.1:0-17955 GCA_049324655.1 Candidatus Omnitrophota bacterium
GCGGTCTGGCCGCCAATGTCCTGGCTGATGATGAGAAAGTCAATTTTTTTGCGCGCCGCGTATACGGCCGCGGTAATCCCCGCGGGCCCGGCGCCAATTATAATCAAATCATACATAAATAATCTCCAATGACTAATTCCGAATGCCAAATTAATTCCAAATGCCAAATTTCGAATTGGACTGGACCCCTTTATTTGGCATTAGGCATTTGACATTTTTCATTAAACAGTGTTATTAACTTCAACTTAACAACTGCTCCAAACGGTCGCGGTCAAAGCCGACGATGACCTCGTTGTCCACCACAATGACCGGCACGCCCATCTGGCCGGATACGCTCATCATCTCATTAAGCTTTTCCTCGTCGGAGGAGACATCGTAATTCTCGAAAGAGACGCCCTTTTGCTTAAGATAGTCCTTTGCCCTAATGCAATACGGGCAGGTGGGAGTGGAATAAACCTTTACAATAGACATCTTGAACCTCCAATTTTTGTAAATTCCAATAACCAATTTCCAAACTCCAAAAAGATTTTGGTTAGGGTGCTTGGGATTTGGAATTTTTCATTTTTGCACTAACTTCTTTAGATGCGCCGTCATCTCTTCTTTTTCCGGGAAGACGTCGTGACGAAAGAACAGCTTGCCGTCCTTAAAATAAAGTATAGTGGGCACGGCCTTGACTTCATAGCGCTGCCAGACCCGGTTCTTGTTCACATCGAGCGAATAAAATCTTACCTTACCTCTAAATTGATGGGCCACCTCACGGATACGCTCATCCATGGTCCGGCAGATAATACACTCCGGGCTGTTGATATCCAGCAAAACCGGATGAGGAGAATTTAAAACCTTCTCCTTAAACTGTTCGTCGTTTATTGCGGTAATAAGGCTCATCGTGTGATTCCTTTATAATAATTTTGGCAGCACTTCTCCGGCCCTGCCCATTAGTTGATAATCGCAGATTACGCTTAAAGAAGAAGGCGAGGTATTGATTTCCAAAAGCCGCGCCCCTCTCTCTTTGGCGTAATAAGGAAGCGAGGCTGCCGGATACACCGCGCCAGAAGTGCCAGCGATGATCATTAAAGAGCAGTTATCTAATTCGGCGTAGGCCTCGTCGAGAATACGACTGTCTAACAATTCCCCGAACAGGACCACATCAATACGCAGACGGCCTTGGCAGGCGCAGCGGGGGAAGAATTTGCTGAAAACCTTTAATACCCCGCTGCGCCTGCCTTCAGTTTTTTTAAGCTCCTCAATAATCCCGGCCATTTTTTCCTTTTCAAGAGTCTTGAGCCTCCCGCATCCATCGCAGCGTAAGCGGAAGGCATTGCCGTGCAATTCAAGGACATTTTGCGAGCCGGCATCCTGATGCAAATTATCAATATTCTGGGTGATGACGCTGCTTAACCGCCCTTGTTTCTCTAACTCGCAAAACGCGCGGTGCGCGCGATTCGGCCGCGCCTTAAGCATTGCTGAATACAGTTCATCCAGAAAACCGACCATCTTGCCGGGCTCATCCCTTAAGACCCCCAACAACCCTTCGGGACTAGCAAAGAGCTGGGGGTTATATTTGGCCCACAGCCCATCGCTGCCGCGGAAGGTTGAGATTCCGCTTTCCTCAGAAATCCCGGCGCCGGTAAGCGCGACAATCCGTCCATTTTTAAACTCCTGCCACGGCCCGGCAACAAAATCCGCGATATTTTTCACACCCGCTCCTTAGGCCTTCAGCATTATCGCTGAAATCATCCGGCCGGCCTTTTCTTTTTCCCGCCGGAAAGAAAAAAACCGCTTTTTCTCACATCCGGTGCAGAGCCGCGAATCAAAGATATTCTTTTCTTTTACTCCGGTCTTTCTAAGCTGAAGTCTATTGCACGCGATTAAATCCAAAAGATACTCTTCGTTGCGTTTGATGAGGCCGTAAGAAAAAAGTTTCCCGAACTCCCTGCCTACTTCATAACAACACTTACGGATTGCCGGGCCGAAACCGATAAACAAATCTTCGGCCCGGCTGCAAAATCTTTTTCGCATCATTTCTACGGCCTTGGTAGCAATTCCCGCGCGCGTTCCCCGCCAGCCGGCATGAATCAATCCTACGGCCCTTGTTTTAGGGTCAAGGATAAATATCGAAAGGCAGTCCGCGGTAAAAACCGCAAGGGGCAGCTCCTCCTGCCGGGTTATAAATCCATCCACGCCTTCGAGGCGGCCCTTTAAAGACAAGGCACCTTTGCCGGCATAATTGCGGTCAACGCAGAGAATCCGTTTTCCGTGAATTTGCCCGGCGCAAACCAGACGGCGGAAATCAATGCCGGAGTTTTTCAGGGCTTCTCGGCGGTTAGGTCTTAAATCCTCTCCCGCCGAGAAGCCCAAATCCTTATAGCGGTCGCTAAAAACCGCTATGGCTCCGGCCTCAAGAAATTTCTTTAAAAAATATAAGTGGCCTTTCTTAATTAACCCGGTACACTTCACTGATTCAACTTCTTGGCCGTATTATAGGCATCGTAGACGCTGTAAACCCCGAGATACCCGCCAATGATTACTCCCAAGAAGAACATCGCCAGACTAAGCAGCATCTCCAAGGTAACCGGGATCTCCTTACGCAGCCAGATGATGAAGAAAATCCCGCCACCGAGAATCATCAACAGGCTCAAAGTGGAGAGGGCCACGATAAACAGGCCCTTGCGTATCTGGCCGTTGTAGATTTGGCCCAAGCCGTTAAAGACAAACGACAAAGCCGCGGCAGCGCCGGGATGAGGTTTATTTTCCGCCATCTTCGCCTTCCTTTCTTTCTTCAATGAGCCGCGCCTGCTGGATATTAATAAGCTTATCCGAGAAGCGCTCCAGCCGTTTCTCCGAATCCTCGTATTTTATCCGCGCGTCTTTCAGGTGATTACCCAAAAGCCGAAAATCTTCCCTGACCTTTTCAAAGTCAACCTGCAGGTGTTTCAAATTAGCGACTACCTGCTGGATGTTCTCTTTAAGCATAGCCCCCTGCAGCCCGCGCCAGATAACAAAAAGATAGGGATAAAAGGTATTGGGAGAAACCGGAATGACCTTTTTGGATATGGCCAGCGACCAAATCTGTTCGTCCTTGATTATCTCGTAATAAATGGGCTCCGAGGGGATATACATCATTGCAAAGTCCGAGGTTTTCTCGTCGGGCAAAATGTATTTGGCGGCGATATCGTTGATTTTCTTTTTGACGGAATTGGCAAAGTCGGTTTTGGCGAGTTTTTTCTCCGGCTCGGTCGAGGCCGCGCTCATCCGCTGAAAACTCTCCAAAGGGAATTTGGCGTCAATAGGAATAAGATTGCCGCCCAAACGGATTACGGCGTCCACCTGCTCCCCGGATTTAAACTGATATTGGAACTGATAGAATTCCTTATGCTCGCCAAAGACCTGCGTGATGATGTTGCCCAAGAGCGTCTCGCCAATGCCGCCTCTTACCTGCGGAGGCCGCAGCATATCCTGCAGGCTGGAAATTTCTTTGAGCTTTTCAAAAAGCTGCTTGTCCGTCTCCATCATCTTGCCCAGCGAGCTCTGCACCGAGCCGATGACATTGCCGATTACGCCGGTTATACCTTCTAATCTTTCTCCGACGGTCTTATGGGTGTCGTGCAGGGTCTTGCCGGTTTCCTGCAGCCGGCAATTTAAGTCCTCGCGCAAGGAAATCATCTGGCGGGACATCTCGCCGGAAAAACGCAGCAGAAGCCAGCCCATTATCCCCACTGCTATAATCACAATTATTGCCGCAAACCAGATCATTTGACCTCCGATTCCTTATAGAAATAAAACATCAAAGTGCGTTGTGCGGGTGGGTCGTGAGTTTTGTGTCGGGTTGCGAGAATGAGTGTGGGGAAAATTAATCCCCACCCCCACCCTCGATACCCGACCCATTACCCACAACTCATCCCCATTCCAAAAAGTTATTCTAGTTAATCTAACCTATTTTCGGTAACAGTCAACTATCTCGCCGAAATACAAAGTGTGATAGTCTTTTTTGGGATACAAATAATCATATTCACAATTCAAGACTTTAGGATCAAGCGCGGTTTTATAGACGAGACGGCACTCGAAGTGCACTCCGGGGATATTTAAAACCGGAATTGAAAGTTTCCGGCCGCCCACAGTTTTAAAGTTGCACAATTTAAACTTGTCAATATGGCGGCCGGACTCTTTCCCGCAAATCTCCAATTCCTTTTTATATCCTTTTAGCGGCACGGCCACAGAAAATCCCCGTGCCTCCTCCATTAGCTTAAAGGTGTGCCGGCTGTTTCTCACCATTACCATCAGCATCGGCCTCCACCACACCACCCCTATCATCGCCCAGCCAATGGTCATCACATTAACTTTGCCTGCGGCCCTGACCGTCAAGAACGCGCCGCCGGGAATCTTCTCCAGCACCTGCGGGGCGAATTTCAAAGTCTCCAAATCCCTAACCAAATTCTTCATTTGCTTTGCGTGCCGTGTTTTATGTGCCAGAGGATAAAGAAACGACAAATTCCTCCTCTTTGCTAACTGGTAAATCATCGCTAGCGGTCACATTTAACCAACCAAGTGCTGCAAGATTACGAATGGTATCGGCGACTTCTTCTTCGCTTAAAGGAGGGCGGCGTCTAATTTTCCATTTCATAACATCGTTGAAAACTTGCCGTTCGGAAGGTACGGTTTTCGGTTTATACCGCAATTGCCTCTCGGCAAAGACGACTGTTGCCACAACCTCTGATTGATGCGTGTTTAGACGCAAGAACAAATCTGTTGTTTTGCTTATGATGCCTTCAAGAGGTTTCAGGTCTTTCTCATACGCCTTACGGGCATCCTCGAAGGTCTTCCCAGGCCTAATACGCAACATACGACCAAGGCGTTCTTCAATTATTAATCCATTATTTACTAGGCGGGAAATCATGGATTTTACCTCAGATGCATAGGGGCCGAAACTTCCTTTTCGATATTCAAAGCCAGTATTCAACCCCTCCTCAGTAGCGATATATGCAACCTTCTGAAACATAGTTGCACCTATCGGCCAATGGTATGGCTGGGCTTCAATCCGATTTATAATATCCACCAAAGCTACCCATTCGGGTCTTATATATTTTGGATCAGGAATAACATCTGCATAGGGTCGCCTCTCAGTTTCATTTAAGAATATGGGCTGTAATTCTTCGTGCGGCGTACCATGCGGCGCATACAATTCAATTGGAATATCCATTTTGCTTAAATATCGAAAAAGTGTAGGCCCTACTACGCGCCATTCGAGTTGTCCGCTGCCGCAACCGAGTGGGGGCACGGCTAAAGACTCAATGCCCCAGGCCTTGTAATATTTCAATAAATATTCGAGGCCTTTGATAATATCATTAAGATTGGCTACTTGCCGCCAGTGGTTCTTGGTCGGAAAATTAAGAATCCAAGGAGCCACCATACGTTTATGCAAGTAGGGATGGCCTAATTTTACTTTACCTTCCTTGCAGAACGATTCATACTCAGCAAACATATCGGGGAAGCGCTTCTTGAATTCAAGAGCCACTCCTTTACCCATAACGCCAACACAGTTAACTGTATTCACCCATGTTTGATACTTTGAAGTAAACAAATCACCCGTCAAGACCTTTACCTTATTCATACTCTCATCCCCCCTATATTTTGCGAAGGAACCATCGTAAATAAATCTCTATCAATATCAATTGCCAAGTTAGGCGTCAAGGCACGTAGTTTTTGCTGCGCCGTATCGGAAAATACATATGCACCCAAGATATATCCCCTTGGAGCTACTTTGGGAATGAGAGCCTCCGCGCAACGAATACGTTTTTGTCGATAATATGTTATGCGGTTATCGCTACGCCAATCGCGAATAAATACCAAGTCGCAATCAAGTTCGGCAAGCCCCGAAGACACATCAGAAAATTTCGTATAGTTGCTTGACGCATTGCCATCGGCAATAATTGCACCATCTATCTGTAAAATTCGCTTATCGATACGCAACACGCAGAGCTCTTCTCGCCGATGCTGAATAGCACACATCATAGGATTGCGGGCGTGGAAGTAAAGGTTTGCATAATCATGTAGCTTTTGTCCTCCGGGTATCACCTTGTTTTCCCGCTTCTCTTGTATGAGTGGATTGGCAATTTCAGGCAAGCGCAGGTGCTTAACTTGGTTACGGCTTAATATTCCATACTTTAATATTGACGGCACAACCCTTAATCAGGGCGATAAAATGCAGTTCTTTAATATCACCTATAGTCATCTTTTATACTCTACCTACCTAGTAAAAAAGTAATATCGTGGTGATTGGAATATGTGACTAAGCTATGTAATACGCAATACCGGCCTGCGACAGGCAGGCGCAATACACCCTACGCAATACGAAACCGGTGTCCTGGTGTCTGGTGCACTGGTGCTCCCGTGATTTTTTATAATAAATAGTCCTTCTTGATCCTCTTAATCGCCCTAAAGATATTGGTCCTGACTTGCGGGCAGACGCGTTCTAATTCGCGGATGATTTTCTCCACGCGGGTGCGCTGGGAGTTTATGGAATTGGGGCAAGAGCATTTCTCGTGGGGGAAATCCAAGGTCTTGGCGAATTTGATAATCTCCCGCTCCTCTACATAAGCCAAGGGACGAATAATGGTAATCTTGCCCTTGAACAATTCCTGCTTCGGGCTCATTGCGCTGTAACTGCCGTGAAAGAACAGGTTCAACAGGATAGTCTCCACAATGTCGTCCTGGTGGTGACCGAAGGCTACTTTTGAGCAGCCATGTTTATCTGCCTGCTCAAAAATCGCCTTGCGTCTGTTCCACGCGCACCAGAAACAGCTGATATCCTTGCGCGTCTTTCCCTGCAATATGTCCACCTTCTCGATAACATAATCAAAGCCGTTACTCTTAAAATACCCTGCCAACAGCTTAGGATGCATACACGGGTAGCCTAAGTCAATATGAATCGGCAGAAGGTCGTATTTTATCGGGACAAATTTCCGGCGCTCATTTAAGATATGTAAGAGCGACAAACTGTCTTTTCCGCCGGAGACGGCTACCGCCACCTTGTCCCCGTCGGAAAGCATATTATAATCGGCAATGGCCTTGCCGACCTTTTTGCTTAGGAAAAACGCGTTAGCCGGAGTCTTCATTCAAAAGTCTTATCACTGCCTTGCGCAAACCTTCGCTGATGAGCTGATACTTATCTATTGTAGTCTCTGCGGCGGGTTTTGTAAATTCTTTATAATTGAGGGCCGGGCCGAAATTAAGCTTAATCGGATATGGTTTAGGAAACCGCACGGCCCGGCCCCACGCCTTTTCACTCCCCTTTATTCCCACCGGCAGCACTGGAATTTCTAACTCCCCGGCCAGAATGCCAATGCCTTTTTTAAATTCCTCTACCCTTCCGTCAATAGAGCGCTGGCCTTCGGGAAATATGCACAAGATTTTTCCGTGGCGCAACAGATAACCCGCAGCCTCCATTGCCGGCACAAATTCTGCGGCTGGATCAATAGGCACCAAACGCGCCAGCTTTAATGCCCAGCGGATAGAAGGATGTAAGAAAATTTCGCGCGCGCCGATAAAATATATATTTATTGCCGAGGAAAAAGGCGCCGCAGCCAAAATAGCAAAGGCATCCAAATAACTGGCATGATTGCTGCAAAGAATATACGGCCCCTGCTTGGGCAGAAACCTCGCGCCATTTACCTTAAGCAAAAACAAAATCCGAAACATAAGCCGCAGAAAATTGATGACTATCAAGGTAAGAAAACGATTAAGCAATCCGGGCTTAAGCTCAATTGCCTTGAGAATTTCCTTACGCGGCTGCCGCTGTAAAATCTCCGGCCAAGGTAAAGTCTTTTCCTGCGTAACGCCGGCAGAAACTAAAGTCTCAATTTTTTCGATCAGATTTCTTACTGTTTGCACATCGGAAAGCGCGTCGTCGGGAATTGAAACTCCAAAAATTCCTTCCAAGCCCACAATCAAATCCACCTTTGACAAAGAGTCCATTCCCAAATCCAGTTCCAAATGGTCCTGCGGGGTTATTCCCTCTTTAAGCGCAAGCTCTTCGATGAGAAACCTTTTAATCTTTTTGCCAACTGGAGAATTTAAAAGCAGCTCGTCTGCTTCGGTAAGCAAAGTCCTCTCCCGCTTTTTCTTAACTCCGCAGAGTTCGCCTAAGTATTTTTCCTCAACCGCATAACGCCTTATTTTGCCTAAGCGGGTGCGCGGCAGAGGTTCTTTGGTTAAGAGAAAACCCATTAAACGCTGGTGGGCCGGGAGCTCGGCGGAGAAATTCTCCAAATCCCATTTTATCTTGCCCTCGATATCGCTTAAGGAATGTTCGGTAAAATAGGCAAAATTGGGGACGCTTACTGCCTTTAAGATAACCTGATTATTTTGCTTCACGCCCAAGACACAGATTTCTTTTATAAAGCGGCTCCTGGCGTAATGCGCCTCAATTTCTTCGGGATAAATATTTTTTCCCGAACTTAAGACAATAACCTCCTTATTTCTGCCGGTAAGATATAGATAACCCTGCTGGTCAATATAGCCTAAATCTGCGGAATAAAACCAACCATCCTTTAAAACCTTTTGTGTTTCTTCCGGAAGATTATAATAGCCCGGCATCACATTGGCGCCGGAAATCACCACCTCGCCGATACCTCGCTCGTCGGGATTGACTATCTTAATTTTAACTCCGGGAATCGGTTTACCGACCGAGCCGCACCTGACTTCTCCGGGAAGATTCAAGGTTACAATGGGAGAAGTCTCAGTAAGGCCATAACCTTCCAACACGGTGAAGCCCAATCTTGTCAAATGGCGACAAACTTTAGGCTCAAGGCGCGCACCGCCGCTAATCATATAGCGAAGCTGTTTTCCGAAATGACGGCGGATTGGCTTTTTGAGGAAGGCGGCGAAAAAGGGATTTATTTTTACGCGCAGGCCGGCGTCAAGATTGTGAAAAAGCTCCGGGACGCCGGCCAAAACCGTCACTCCAAACTTTTGCAGGCATTCCTGTATCTCTTCTTTTCTTAAACTCGCGGGTAAGACAATCTGCGCGCCTAAAAAAAGCGGAAAGATTAAAGTCGCCATAAAGGCATAGGCGTGAAAAAACGGCAAGAGAGCAAGAAACACATCGTCTTTTGAGCAAAGATTTAACTGCTGAATACTTAAAAAATTCGCTGCGAAATTAGCGTGGGAAAGCGCCACGCCTTTAGGCACTGCCGTGGTGCCAGAGGTATAAAGGATAGAAGCCAGGTCTTCGATATTTATTTGCGGAAAGCTCGGCGGCGGGAAAACCGGCAAATCCTTTTTTGATATTGATTTTAATTTATCCTCATCAATTACGATTTTCGGCTGGCAGTCTTTAAGAATCGCGGCAATAGTTTCCTTGGACATTTGCGGGTCCAAAGGCACGGCAATGGCTCCGCAAAGCATTACGGCAAAATAAACGAATATCCATTCCTGGCAATTATCAAGAAGTATAACCACGCGGTCGGATTTCCCGACGCCTTGCGCCATAAGCCAGCCGGCAACGGTTTTGGTCTCGCGAAAGATTTCTCCAAAAGTGAAATCCTGAACCGCACGGCGGCCCGGATATTCTTCACAGACCGCAATAAATTTTTCTTTTAAGGTAAACACGACTTTAACGGACAGACATTGCAGCGCGGAATTTTTTTGCAGTAATCTTTCCCCAATCGCACTAACAAGGCATGAAATTCATTAAAAAGTTTTTCCTGCGGTTTTAAACTCTGCATAAAAAGCCTTTGCACCGTAGCATAATCAAGCTTGCCGTCTAAAAGATGATGGCGGGAAAGCATCCGTTTGGTGTAAGCGTCCACGACAAAAACGGGTTTTTCGCAGGCGTAAAGCAGAATGGAATCCGCGGTCTCCGGACCAATGCCTTTAACTTCCAGAAGTTGGCGGCGTAATATTCCCGTCGGGGCTTTTGACATCCGGCAGACTTGACCGCGGTATTCTTTAAAGAAGAAATTTATAAATGACTTGAGCCGCTTGGCCTTGATATTGTAATAACCCGACGGTCGAATTAATTCTGCCAAGCGGCGAAAGGAAAGGTTTTTTATTTTGGCCGGGTTAAGACAATGGGCGCGTTTTAAATTGGCAATGGCCTTTTCCACATTGGCCCACGCGGTATTCTGGGTCAAGATTGCGCCGACGATTACCTCAAAAGGCGTCTTGGCCGGCCACCAGTCTTGCGGGCCAAATGAACGCAATAGTCTTTGATAAATAACACTCAGCTGTTTTCGAGTGACGGGATTCTTCATTGCTTTATAGAAGTTGGTTTGCGGCGAGGAATTGTTTTATACCTTCCTTGAGCTGAGCCTTAGACTCAAAGAATCCGGAGTTATGCCCGCCGGTAATCTTTAAGAATTCCTTGGGCTCGGCAGCGGCTTTAAAGAGTTTCTCGGCTTGCGCAAACGGCACGATCTCGTCATTGGCGCTGTGGATGAAGAGCTTGGGGATGGTAATCTTTTTTACCTTTTCCAAGGAATTGAATTTACTCTGCACGAGAAACGCCGGTAAAAGGGGGAAAACTGCCTTGGCCATGTCCTTGGCCGAGCTAAAGGCAGAGTCAATGATCAGGGCGCTGGGGCGGCGGCTTACAGCCAAATCAACAGCCGCCGCCCCACCCAATGACTCTCCGTAAACGATCATCTTGCCTGCAAAATCGCTCCGGCCTGACAAATAGTCATAAGCTGCACGGCTGTCGCGATAAATACCCTCTTCGTCAGGCCGGCCCTGACTCTTTCCATAACCGCGGTAATCAATGATAAAAACATTTAGACCTAAGTCATAAAAAAACCGCAGCTTGTCCAAGCGGTGGGAGATATTACCGGCATTGCCGTGAAAAAAAATGACCGTGGCCGCGGCCTTAGGGTGCTTGATAAGCCAGCCGTTCAACAACACCTTGTCCGCGGCCCGAAAATACACCTCCTCATAATCCAGCCCCACTGCCTTGGGAGCAATCTCAATTTCGCGCATCGGATAAAACAGGCTGCGCTGTTCGAAAATCCGGAGATAGACAATTAACAGAACGAGAAAGAGGAATAGAAGGAAAAGATGTTTGAACATAAATACGGGGATATGGGTGGGTAGTGTGTTGTGGGTCGGGTTGTGAGTTATGGGGGTGGGGGGACCTCTAACCCCTTACTCATCCCCGCTACCCGACTCACAACTCATAACTCACCCACAATACTCACAACATAAAATTAATTTTCCGGGGTTTTGCCCGGGACGATTTTGGCGCTGACCAGCTTACGGTGCTGGTTGAAATACAAAAACACCTTTTCCGAACCCAAGAGTATTGACGGATGGCGGTACATAAATTCCTCGCTGATTTGGGGGTCGTCAGTAATCTGGGTAATCAAAAGCGGTCTTCCATAAGCGGCAACGATGCTGCGCTGGGCCTGCCCGGGGGGCAGCCGGCCTTCCTTTACATCAGAAAGCAGCCGGGAGAATTTCTCCTCTTCTGCCTTTAAATACCGTTTCTGCGCTTCCTGATTGTCTGAATAGCTTTGCAAGGCCAAAAGCTCTTCGAGATTGGCGAGTTTTGCGCAGCCACAGATAAGAAAGAGTATAAGCAGAAGAGAAAGCAGTTTGGACTTCATTGCTGACCTTTGGGTTTTCTGCGCAGCAATTTTTCAAGGACAAGATAAAGCGCCAGAGCCAGAATAAAGATTATCGCAATAATCTCTAAGGTAATGACCCGGGTATTTGGCGGCTCATAAACCGCGGTGACATTAGCAACCGGAATATCCACGCTGCGGTTGCGGGAAGTGACGCAGCCGGCTAGACAAAACAGAAACAATGCACAAAAAAAATATCTTATTTTCGACATACTAAAAACTGGTTTTCGCGAATCGGTTTAGGTTGCGGCTACTTATCGTCTAGAAAGGTTACGTTATTCGGTTTCGTAAAAAGCCGAAAAACGAAACCGCCTTACCAAACCGATACGTGGCCGAAACCGCAAACTTTTCAAGACGATACCCGTTTGGACATCAATGCTTTTAACTTACTCACTTCTGGCTCGCTTAAAGCGCGCCACTTGCCCGGCGCCAAGCTCGCCAACGCAATTGGGCCCTCCTTAATTCTTTTCAAGCCCAAGACCGGATAACCTAATTTCTTAAAGCTCTCGCGGATTTGGCGCTTCCTTCCCTCATGCAGGGTAATTTCCAAAATCGTAGTCTTAGGTCTTTGCGTCAACACCCGGATTTTGCACGCGGCGGTCTTCTGACCCTGCAATATTATACCTTTTTCCAAGCGCCTTTGGTCATTTTCTTTTAAAGCGCCTTTGACCTCAACCCAATACACCTTGTCTATTTCAAAACTCGGATGCATCAAGGTATGCGCGAGCTTCCCGTTATTAGTCAGTAATAATAAACCCCCGGTATCTTTATCCAAGCGGCCTACCGGATAAAGATGTTGCAGCTCTTTGGGCAACAAATCCATCACGGTCTTCTTGGCGAACTTGTCTTCTTTAGTAGTGGTAACTCCTTTGGGCTTATTGAGGATTATATATTCAAATCTTTTAACCTGAATAGGCACGCCTTCGAGCAGGACTTTATCTTTTTCCGGGTTGACTTGAAACGACGGCTCGCAGACCAGCTGGGCATTGACCAAAACGCATCCCTGCTTGATCAAATCCAAGGCCCGTCGGCGCGAGCATACTCCGCTGTGAGAGAGAAAAACTTGTAAGCGCATTTCTTTTAACTCAATAGCTTCTGCGATAATTGGTGCAGCTGCGAATTAGCCAAAGCCAAGACCTTCTTTTTTACTGCCCGGGAAAAATACTCTTTCTCGGTCTTGGTCAGCTTTTCCCGCTTGAGTTTCTTCAGAAATAATTCTTTCTGTTTGGGAGAGAACACCTGCGACAACGCATATTCAAGGCTCAGCTCGTCTTTTACGGAAAGCAATTCATTCAATTGCGCTTGTGTTTGGTTAAAATAATTGTTAAAGACGGTCTTCAGCCGCTCTGTCGGCATTTGGCGGCCTTCTACCTTTAAAACTCTGCTATCTTTAAGCGCCGCAAGAAATCTTTTACAATCCTTTTTCCTCTTCGCGGGAAAAAAATTATAAAGCTCCCCGGTCCAGACAAATTTTAAATTAAAAAATTCATAAAGCGCAAGCGACACGCTCATCAACGCCTCCAGAGCAGACCTGTCAGAAGTCTTTTTAAGGCGGCGCCTGACTTCTTCATAGCTGAATAAACCCTGCTTTGCGCTGTTTGCCAGCGCCACTGGAAAACCTTCCCACAGGCGCGGCTCGCCGGACTTCACCATATCCGCGAGCGTCGTGTTAACGTCTTGAGTTTCCTCAACGCCCAAAAACGGCAAACCCAAGGCATTGACTCTTTTCAAAAGCCCATTATCTTTCATTGCTGCAAGCCTTCTTTCTCAAGTAGCCTTAGAAAATGCGCGAGGTTCTTATTTACCTTTTCTTCTGAAACATCAAAAGAAGCCGTTTCTTGAAATCGCCTCTTTAAGCGTTCGAGATCGATATCGCTGCGCTTAGTTCTTAGCAAAAGCAAACAGTCCTCAATGTCTGCCGACGCAGCCCGGAATAATTTGCTGATGATCAAATCGTAATAATTCAGAACCCCAAGATATATCCGCTCAAATTCCTTTACTAAGATATGGTTGTTTTCCTCAAGCGGCGACTCCAATAATTCCGTGGTGTGTATAGTTTTACCCCGGAACAAATCGAAAATAAAACTATCTCCCCTCTCCCATCCCTGACCGCTCGCCTGCCGGTACCCCAGCTGCTTTAAGATACCCATAAGATAGGTATGTTCATTCAAATTTGGCACCATCAAGTCAACATCTTTGGTGGACGGCTTTACTCCCAAAAGGGTCAAGGCGGTCCCGCCGCAGGCAATCAAATGCACCCGCTTCTTGAGAAAACCGTCCCACCCGGCCATTCGGTCTAAAAGGGCCGCCTTGTCAACTCGATATTCCATACAAATCCTTGTATTTATTTATACAACTCTCTGTAGAAAAGGATACAATATATCTTAACACTTGTCAAGCGGTTATTTGGAGCGCGTTCTGTGGAGTAGGTATTGCGTGGCTTGGTTAACCCGTTTGCCGGTTAAATCAGCACATCCGGATATCCGGGCATCAGCGACTAGGGAATCGGGATATCTGGGTATCAGGAAAAAGATTTTGTCCCGGACAACCTGCTCCCCCGATAACCTAATCCTTGATAGCCCGGTTACCGGATAACCTTTTGCTTGCCCGTTTCAGCGTTTAGCGGATAGTAAATCCCGCTCCGCCGGAATCTTATCTTACTTCTTAAGCCGATTTTTGGCAATAAAAAATGGCTGGACACGATGCCAGCCCAAGGGGAGAATTAGAATAGAAGACTATTAAGCGATTCTCTTTTTCTTAAACGCTAACGCCAGTGAGCCTAATCCCAAAAGCGATAGCGTGGCGGGTCCGGGGATCACCCCTACTTTCAAATATACGTCATCAAAGAAAGCATTGATATGAGAACCAGAATGCCTCCTGCCAATAAACTTTAGTTTAATTGTTCTTGTGTTTAAAGGAACGCAATCTTGGTGGCCCGCTGATGTCCAAGCGTCGTTAGCTATTTCATAAGTTGAATAGTCGCTTAACTCATTCATTACATTATCATAAAAAGTGATTTTACCTTCCCCTGTATCCCAAGCATTATCCCAGTTTTCGTTTTGATACCAGAACCCAAAATCGTAAAGTAAAAGTCCGCTGTCTATGGCCACAGAAAAACCTGAAACATCAACATTCTGGGCCATGGTTGCCAAAGTTCCCGCTGGCTGTGCAGCTGAAAAAAACCAGTTGCCCGTATGGGGATATATCGGTTGCATCGACTGTGGCTCATACTGATCTACTGCCATGGGGCCCGTATAACTCCAACCAGTCATGTCTCCTATTTCTGCGCCGGAATTAACAACGGGAATATCAATCCAAGTTATGGCAAACGCTTGTGAATAAGGCATCAACACAGATATCCCGATGAACAAAAACATAAAGGTTCTTCTCATCTTCTCCTCCATATCCCGCGCATACTCTCCCTCTATAAAAGAAGCATTAATCGTGCCAACGAGAAATTACAACTTCTGCGAAGACTTATAATTAGTTGGGGCTAAACAAAATAAAAAATTGGGAAGGCTGGGGAGGGATTAATCAGATAGGGCTAAAATGTTGCGGTTTGTAGTCAATCCTTGAAAATTATATCGCAGTCAAACGCTATACACAACTGTTTTATCGCTGCGTCCCTTCTTTTATGTAGTACACCATCTTATTTTTATTACAAAACTTGATGACTACTTGCGCTAAGCTGTTGTAAAATTCTTTAGTATATTTGAATTCGGAAGACTTAACATTATAGTTTAGCCTACCAAAAATAATTTTATTTACGAAGGATACCGCTTCTAGGATCGTTCGTAAATCTTGTTTAATTAGGTTGGGCGTCGGATACGGCTCCATGCTTACCCAAGTTTTAAAACCCCTATTGCTTAAATTCTTTAATGCCTTTATCCGATCTTTAAAAGGAGCTGAATTCGGCTCAAATTCTTTTCTAAAATCTTCGCTCAAGGATACCAAGGTAATGCCATATTCGTTATTTGTACTTAATCCATTCCTGTCCGCTAATTCTTTCGGATAAGAACCCTTGGTTAGCACTGTACAGCGAATATTATTCTGATTAAGCTTATCAATAATCTTCAGGCTTAATTCGCTCACCTCCGGCTGATTATGCATAAATGGATCCGTTGAGAAGCAGAGATGGACGTATCTTATCTTATCCTTATACTTAGGAATTTCTTTATCTAAAAGTTCCAGCGCGTTAGAAACAATTTTCGGTCGGCACCAATCTTCATAAGTTTTGATTACGCCGCATCTTTTTTTCATCATATAGGCGTAGCACGGATACTTACAACCATGAGAACAACCCTCCACATGATTCAGGCAGAAATCAGCATATTCAACTTCACTTTTGTACAGAAGAGTTTTACGGCAAATTTTGTCCATATTAAAATAATTCCAGCTGCCCAGAAGTGTCTTTTTTCGTTATCTCTTTCCAAAAGTGTAGGCCTCTAGGATTTTTAGAAGCGAATAACAGAAAATACATCGGGACATTCAGGGCATTTTTAATAGTAATATCTTTAAATTCTACTGTTTTATATCCTAACCCCTTGATGCGCTCTTTATATAATTTAACGGCATCGTGAGGATTATTTAATTTACCCCAGTCAACACTACCTCCTAAAAATAATCCCAACTTTGAATTATCACCTTTTTTCTTATAGGCAAGAAAGTTCCTAGTGATATCCATACCAAGCTGGACATTAATTAATAAATCAGCCCGTTTTTCCTTAACAATCTTTTCTATAGTTTGGAAATGGATATCAATTCCGGTCGGTTCAATAAAAATAAGGTTTAAACCGACAGGGTCAACCCGAGGGATAACTTTATCAACAATGTTATTGCAATCTCCTTCCAGAAATTCAATCCTGCTAAGCTTGGGGGAATTTTTACACCTTGCTTTCAGTGCTTCAATTAACTCTTCTGATTCCTCCGCAAAAGGTATTTCTTAAAATCATACTGCAATGCAATTAAGGGGGAACCGTCTTCTTCCTGGTTAAGGGATTCTACTAAGCAGCGCCCGGGACCCGCAAATAAATCAATATAAGTCAAGTTACCCTGCCACTTATTCTTCATCCCTTTTGAAAAAATATCCAAATATCTTTTTAGGTAGTAATACTTTTGCTGAATCCAAATCCCACTAGGCCGAACTATTAATCCGTCAATTTTTGAAGTTTCCTGCTTCATAAAAGTGCCCTTCCTTTGATAGCTACTTACTTACTGAAAAGTTGATTTTTAAATCAGCAAATCTCCTTGGCTGATATTTTTCGTATTCTTCCTGCCTAACATATAAACATTGGAACCGTATTTCTTTTTGGGATTTATTCACATCCACACACCATTGTTTAAGCCGCTCTATCTTAAGGGGATCGTCTAAATCTTCCCTGCCCTTTGTCTCCACAACATAAACTTCTTTTTCTGCGGCCTTAACCAGAAAATCGGGATAGTAATCTTTAATTTCTCCGTCGGCATCACGATAATCTATCTTAAAATGCACCGCAAAATAGTTCTTTGCGTAAGAAATAATATCCTCGCATTTTTCCAAAAAACTTGCCATCTCTAACTCAAAGTGGCTGTCGCCGGCAATCTTATTAAAAGCGCTCTTTTGGGCTACCAAATACCCTTGCTCTTTGATCACAAATGGCCGGCAATTGCTGATTTTGATGTAATCCCGTATCTCCGCCTCTCCCTTATCCAAAATAGTCAAATCATTAATCTTATTCTTGAAAGTTTCAATAATTGTCTTGGTTGCCTCTAGTTCTGACAGGTTACGTAAGATATTCAAATCTTCAATATCAACAACAGACTCAAAGAGGTGATTTTGGATAAACTCTTTGACCTTCCCATAGAGAATATCATAGCCGCTTACTAAACGCAGGTCTTTCATAATTACCTGCGTAAAATACCCCACAACACTCTGGTAATTCGCTACAAAATCAGAATCAAGCTCTGTCTTATGCGAGATCTCACCACTGGCAATGTCCTTGAAGACGATTTCTCGTTTTTCTTCGTCTGTAAATTGCTTAACTGTTAATTTTTTGTGCCCGAATGAACCGGCATCTAAATCCGAGAGGTTTTTATATTCCCGGTAAATTCTAGGCGTTAAAACCGGAATCCGGATATCTAATTTATCTATATCCTTTTTAACATTTTCTCTATCAACTTCAACCACCAATGGAGATTTCGGCATACTCCCCTCTCCCATCTTGCGCCGCTCAAGCTCCACGCCTTCGCTTTTAATTGACTCCACAAAATCCATAAAGGCATCTGTTCCGACAACGCTAACCAGCTCTTTTAAATCTGAATCTCGATACATCCTACGCAAGCCACGCCACATAGTCTGCTCAGG
>JBMONJ010000045.1:0-2142 GCA_049324655.1 Candidatus Omnitrophota bacterium
CGCGGCGTCAGTGGAAATAATGATTTCGCCGCGCAGCACCTTTTCCTTTTTTTCGGCAAGATCAAACGACAACACATCCGTGGAGTGTTCTTCTTTGAGAAACTGCGAATTCAGGCGACGGATAAGGCGGGAATTGACAAAAACTATGGAGAGTTCGGCGCAGGCAACCCCGGCATATTTAAGAATCCTCCCGGCCAGCCGCTTTAGCGTCTTGACCGTTAGAGGTCTTTCCTGCAAATTGGTTAGGGTTATCTTCATGGTTCTCTTTAGGATACTTTACACGCGGGTGATAGATAGCACAAAGCACATGGGTAAAAGTCGCAGAAATCTTCTCCAAGTCCTTAAGCGTAAGCTCACATTCATCTAATTGCCCGTCGATAAATTTGTTGTTAATAATTTTCCTTACCGTCTCTTCGATTCTCTGCGGCGTGGGCTCTTCAATGGTGCGGCAGGCTGCCTCGACTGAGTCGGCCAAAAGGACAATAGCGATCTCGCGTTTCTGCGGCTTAGGTCCCGGATAACGAAAGACCTCTTCCTCTACTTCCTGGTCCTCCCCATTCATTTTTTCCAAGGCCTTCCAATAGAAATAATGCGTTAGGCTGGTGCCGTGATGCTGACTGATAAAATCAACGAGCAACGGATTAAGATGGTGCTTGCGGGCGAGCTCAAGTCCTTCCTTCACATGGTTGACGATAATGGTCTTGCTCATCGTAGTTTCCAGCTTCTCGTGTTTACTCCTTCCTGCCGGCAGGTTTTCGCTGAAATACTGCGCCTTTTCAATCTTCCCAATGTCATGATAATAGGCGCCCACCCGCGCAAAAAGGGCATTGGCAGAAATGGCATTGGCCGCAGCTTCGGCTAAATTACCGACGAGCAAACTGTGATGATAAGTGCCCGGCGCCTTAGCGATTAATTCCTTTAAAAGCGGATGATTAAAATCCGCCAGCTCCAAAAGGCTGATATTGGTAAGCACCTTAAAGACATATTCAAAGATTGGCAAAAGCAAAGTAGTTATCCCCGCGCAGATAAGTCCGTTCCCCACCAAGGGCACCAGGTAAGCCAAGAAAAACCTTTCATAGAGAAAGAATTCCCGGCTGGGATTTAACAATATCGGCGTGGCAAACTGCACTACTCCGGCGTAAAACCCTGCCTTGATTATTTGGCTTCTCCGGCGGGCGCCAAATACCACGGCGCCGGCAGTGAGGCTGCCGAAAAGAAACACCAAACTCAGATGAAAATTATTTCCGGTAATCATCCCTACAGCCAAGGCCGAGATGACGGAGGCCACAAATACCAATTCGCAGTCATTAAACAACAGGGCCACTAACATCGACACTGCCGCCACCGGAATATAATAATAAGAGATACTGGATAAATTTACGATATTGTAAGCGGTAAAGACCAAAAGGGTCAATAAGAGGCCCAAGTTGAGAAATAGATCAGGAATCTTTTTAAAAGAAAACCATAAATACAAGGCGCAGGCCATCAACAACAGCGGAAAGGCCAGAGAAATCTCGGTGACATAACTGTGGATGAACAACACCAAAAGCCCGATGGTAGCCGTGGCAATGTATAATTGACGCAATAGCTTATTCTTTCTTGCCTTTTTCATAGGCCTCAATGATTTGCTGGACTAGCTCGTGACGCACCACATCCTCGCCGGTAAGTTGGATGAATTTGATACCCTTGATTCCGCTTAAGATTTCTGTCGCTTGCAACAGACCACTGGGTTTTCCGCCGGGCAAATCACTTTGGGTAATGTCTCCAGTAATGACCGCCTTGGAATAAAATCCCAGCCGGGTCAAAAACATTTTTAACTGCTCTCCGGTGCAATTTTGCGCCTCATCCAAAATAACAAAAGCGTCGTTTAAGGTCCTGCCACGCATATAGGCCAAAGGAGCCACTTCAATAATCCCCATCTCTAAATACTTTTCAATTCTTTCTGCCTCCATCATATCGTAAAGCGCGTCGTACAGCGGACGCAGGTAAGGAGAAATCTTTTCATACATATCGCCGGGCAAAAACCCCAAGCTTTCTCCGGCCTCAATTGCCGGCCGAGTAAGAATGATGCGGCGCACCTCGCCTTTTTTTAAAGCCGCCACGGCCGTAGCCATAGCCAGATAGGTCTTGCCGGTTCCTGCG
>JBMONJ010000046.1:0-2134 GCA_049324655.1 Candidatus Omnitrophota bacterium
CAGCGATCAGAAGATCAGCCAACTTGCCTCGCGGTTATTATTTGGCAATGAGACTGTAAGCGGCAGGCCGAGTTTGCCTGAGGTGCTGTGGATAACCGCGCGGATGAGAGACGGAACTGTTCAACGCATTGAAATCAATGACACCAAGGAATTAATCAGGGCTGCGAAGATTCAAAATGAAGTGATTAATTTTACCGGAAAGTCCGTATCCCAGCTTTACCAGATTGCTACTACCCAAGGCTTGAAAGGTTTTGACGCCCAAGCTGAGGCAGCCAAACAATTATTGGTGCAAAACCATCTTCTTGACCGGCAACGGATAGACTTGGCTTTAGGAAAGATTGTTACCTTTGGTAACGGTTTGATTTTAAATCCCACGGATATAGATTTTGACCAAGCCTTGGTATTAAATATCAGTCAGAATTCGGCTTTGCGAGAAAAAATTTCTGAGGCAATGAACCGCAGAATGATACTGGGTGATTTTGGCTTGCAGAGGGATTTGTTCCGCAGACAGCAGCACGCGGCTTATGAATTTAATAAATACCAGCAGCTGCGGCCCTATGCCTTGCTTGCCGGAGCATCCGCAACTTTGCAAGGCTCCAATTTCTTTGCTGACAATTTATACAGCAGCATCTATATGTCCAACCTACAGGCCAAGCACAATTGGTGGGAAAATCAGGGTCTGTTAGATAATGGTATTGCCCGCGGCAGCTGGATGTCCCGTTTGCACTTCCCCGAGACCAACCTCGGCGGCCGGGAATGGCGCAGAACCCGGGAATTCAAGAAGACCATTATGGCTAACCAGATTATCGAATACGAGACCCAAAGGCGCTTAAGAGAATTAAGCAGCTTGGAGGATGATTTAAGAAAGATTAATAACAGGATAAACCGGGTGTCTCCAATAAGTGGCACTTTAAGCGGCAGGCAAAAAGCTGTCCTTAACACGGAATTAAAACGCTTACAAAAAGAAAGAAGAGGGATTCAGTCCAAGATTGCCTTATACAACCTTACGCGAGATAAGCCGGGTTATCGAAAGCGTATTCTGGAATTTCCTGATGTTGAAAAAATCCGGTTCACAGTAGCAAAAGAATTGAGTTATTTAAAAGGCGGCATATTCAGTAGAATCGGCGCCTCATTAAAGGCATTTTGGGAGGCCCAGCCGCGGGGCAAAGAGACTGCCTTAAAATTATATTTACAGGGGGTAAAAGATGGTAATGGCGTATTGAAATCTTTCGCCAGGGTGCGTGAGTTGCGCAAAGAAGATTATAGCAGCACCGGCATAAAGAACAGGAAAGTAAGAGAGCCAAGGTTTAAGGTAAAAAGAGAGGCCTTTTCCAATGAGTGGTCGCGCCGCAAAGATATTGATTTGGGTTATTTTTTCTCTGAGGCAGCTAAGCAACGGACCGCGGCAATGACTTTAGGGAACTCTGGTTTATTCGATAACAGCCGTATTAATATTAATTTAGGTAATCAAGCAATAAATATTACCGCAGAAACCCAATGTAAACTACGGAGCGCCTTTAACGATATACCTCAGCATTTGCATATCGCCGACCTTTATGGCGATAAAACTTTGGAATTGCGCACCGCAATGCACGAGTTAGGCAAAGAATTAGATTTGGCCATATTTGAGTATGATAGGCAATTCGCCAGCAAGAACCACACCGGCGCCTCGAATATCCAAGAATTTCTTCCCCAAGTTTATAGTGGTATTTTAAATACTTATAGAAATGAATTGGGCGAGGCTTTGATGACTTACGAGGCCAGCTCTCCGGTGCAATCAAAGTATAGCTTCGCCGGTTTTGGCTCCCAGACCAATCCGTTCCGGACTTCCTATCATTATTTGTCCACGCTTTCCTCGGCCTTGGTGTCAGTGCCAGAGCAGGTAATTCAAGACAATGCCTCCTCTTTGAAGATGTTGTATGGGCATAATGATAGGTATCGGAAAGCGTTAGAACAAGCTGTTAAAAATCCTCAGCATAAACTTTTCCAAGAGAAAATAAAGACAGTTCAAGATCTGCAGCGGATATTAAATCGCTTCAGTTCCCAAGACCTGGCGAAATTAAAGTTCATAGAAATCGACCTGGCGCTAAAGAAATTAGCGGACAGATTTGTGTCGGCTACTTCGCTGTCTTAC
>JBMONJ010000047.1:0-2122 GCA_049324655.1 Candidatus Omnitrophota bacterium
GCCGGAAGAGATATTGTCCGAGTTAAAGGCCTTTCTGGCCGGGCTTGACCTCAAGACCCAGCCTATAAATTACATCACCATTTCCGGCTCTGGAGAGCCTACTTTAAATTCCCGCCTCGGCGAGATTATCCGCGAGATAAAAAGACTAACCAATATCCCGGTCTGCGTTATAACCAATAGTTCCTTGCTCTATGATCCGAAAGTGAGAGAGGAGATTGCGGCGGCAGACTTGATAATGCCTACGCTTAACGGCGTGACCCCGCAAGTCTTTGAAAGGGTATGTCGGGGTCACGCCGACCTCAACCTAAAAAATATTATTCAGGGCCTGATTGCCTTAAGAAAGGAATATCGGGGAAAGATTTTTTTGGAGATAATGTTGGTAAAGGGTATCAATGACCGTATCGCTGAGATCCGCAAGATGAAGGATGTCGTTGAGGAAATCAATCCGGATAAGATTTTTCTTACGCTGCCGGAACGCGTGACCAGCGAGAAATGGGTCCGCCCTCCGGGTCTAAAGACGCTGCAGAAGATAAAAGGGATTCTTGGAGAAAAGTGTGAGATTGTGTAGCACGCGCCCATAGCTCAACTGGATAGAGCGCCAGTCTTCGGAACTGGATGTTGCGGGTTCAATTCCTGCTGGGCGCGTTAATTGTCTATAACCTTCATTCCCAAATAGCCTTGCAGCGTCTTTTCCTCTTGTTAAAACGGCAAGAAATGTTATAATAACCCCCGATAAGACAGTTTGGAATTCTTTTCAAGGCTATTAAAGGCCCGCTTCGCTGAGCGAAGCGAGGCGAGCATTTATGGCAGACAGGGCTAAAAGGGCGGGAAGGGTAAAGGACTATTAAGGCAAGAGGGCTATTAAGGCCTTCGTCTTAAAAAGGTTTTGGTTTCAGCCTCGGCCAGACAGACCTAACCTTTTAGACGATACGCAACCGATAAATACCCGATAGACTTGTAAACATCCGGGCCATTAGCTCATCCTTCGACTTCGCTCAGGATTTCGCTAATGGCTTGGCAAGAAAATAAATTCCGGGCCATTAGCTCATCTGGTAGAGCATCTGACTCTTAATCAGGTGGTGGCAGGTTCGAGTCCTGCATGGCCCATTTTACTTTTATCTCGCATGCCGGCCAAGCCATACGCACTGCTCGAGCATACCGCTGACCTCCGCGTCAGGATAACGGCCCAGGATTTGGCCGGGCTGTTTATCAACGCTGCAAAGGCGTTGTTTGATATCTTGGCGGAAAAGAAGCCGGGCAGGCGTTTCTCTCCCAAGATGCTTACCATCAAAAAATCCGCGGACAGCGTCGAGGAATTAATGATTGCCTGGCTTTCAGAGTTACTTTCCCTTTCCGATGCCCGGGGACTAATTTTTACAAACTTTCGCCTAAAAAAGATTTCCGAAATACAGATTGAGGCAAAGGTGAGCGGTTTGCCCAGAGACGGATTTCGCGCAAAGACGGAAATTAAGGCTGCCACTTATCATGAATTAAAGGTAGAAAAGAAGGGTTTGGGTTGGCTGGCTGAGGTGGTGTTCGATGTCTGAAATTTGGCAGGGGCCGTTGCAGAAGATTGACGACTGCCGCTTTCGCATCCCCAAATCTTACAAGAGCGGGATGCGCGTTGACGGCATAATTTACGCTGACGAGAGGCTACTTGAAGATATTCGTCATGATAAGGCCTGCGAGCAGGTGGCGAATGTGGCTTTCCTGCCGGGGATTGTGAATTATTCCCTGGCTATGCCGGATATTCATTGGGGATACGGATTCTGCATTGGCGGCGTGGCAGCCACGGACCCGGACAACGGTGGAGTGGTTTCTCCGTCGGGAGTCGGGTACGATATCAATTGCGGTATCCGAATGGTGCGCACCAACCTGCGCTTTGCGGATATTAAAGACAAGATTAAAGATTTAACTTATGCCTTGTTTAGCAATATCCCCTCGGGCGTGGGCTCAAAAGGAGACATAAGGGTTTCGGCGCGGGAAGAAAAAGAGATTTTGGTTAAAGGCGCTGAGTGGGCAGTAGAACGGGGTTATGGCCTTGCCGAGGATTTGGAGTGTACGGAGGAGAACGGCGCGATTTCCAGCGCTGACCCTGACGCCGTATCTGACCGCGCTTATG
>JBMONJ010000048.1:0-17295 GCA_049324655.1 Candidatus Omnitrophota bacterium
TTAACTCGCTTAAAGTCGATCTCCTTAAACTCATTCCATTCAGTAATGACCGCCAGACAGTCACTGCCTTTGACTGCCGTATACGCGTCATTACAGAAGGTTACAGCACTTAAACACTCCTTGGCCTTATCCATTGCCTGCGGGTCAAAAACCCTTATCCTCGCCCCTTCCTGCTGCAGGGCCTTGATAATTCCCACTGAAGGGGCATTGCGCATATCATCGGTGCAGGGCTTAAACGAAAGACCCCAGATACCGATGGTCTTGTCTTTTAATATCCACATCTCTTGCTTGATAAGTTTAATAAAGAAATCCTTTTGCGCCTCGTTTATTCTTCTTACCTCTTTAAGCAGGCAGAAATCATAACCGCTCTTTTCGCTAAGATGAATAAAGGCGTCCACATCCTTGGGAAAACAGCTGCCGCCATAGCCTACGCCGGCATCTAAAAACCGCCGGCCAATCCGCTTGTCCAGCCCCATACCCTCGGCGACCTTGGCAATATCCGCACCGACCCGGTGGCAAACCTGACTTACGGCATTGATAAAAGAAATTTTGGCGGCCAGAAATGAATTGGAGGCATGCTTGATTAACTCCGCGGAATTGATGTCGGTTACCACTATCGGGGCCTTTAAGGGACGATAAAGTTCGCGCAAAAGTTGCTCGGCGCGCCTGGATTCTACGCCGATGACTACGCGGTCCGGATGCATAAAATCGGCAATGGCCGAACCCTCGCGCAAGAATTCCGGATTAGAGGCAACATCAAACTGCGCCTTATTCTTCTTATAAATTCGGATGGTGCGCTCTATCCATTTACCGGTCTCCACCGGTACCGTGGATTTTTCGACGATCAATTTGTAGCGGCTCAGGCAGCTGGCTATCTCGCGGGCGACATTTTCCACATAAGTCAAATCCGCCTCCCCGTCGTCGCGCGACGGCGTGCCCACGGCAATAAAAATCACCGTGGCATTCTCGGTGCCATCCTTGATACTGGTAGTGAATTTAAGCCGCTTCTCTTTGGCGTTGCGCCTAAGAAGCTCTTCAAGACCCGGCTCATAAATCGGAACCGTCATTTTTTTTAGCGCACTTATCTTTTGGGTGTCGTTGTCAATACAGGTCACCTTGTTACCTAACTCGGCAAAACAAACGCCGGTAACCAGACCCACATAACCGGTACCGATAACCGCAATTTCCATTATTATGCCTCCAACAAGATTTTTTCAGTAATGTGTTTTGTGAATGGGTTTTGTGTTGTGTGTCGGGTTGTGAGGGTGAGTTGTGAGTAAAAAATCCCCGCCCTCACTACTCACAACCCGACTCATTACCCACAACTCACCCTCATAACTCATTAAGGTGTCGTCTCCGAGCTCTGCGAGCCGGCCTTACGCTGGTGGTAACTGTTATTTATTTCGAAGCCCGTCTCCGGGAAGGCCTTTATCCTGAAGATTATCCAAATGGTATTCCCTTCGCCGCGCGTGGTGTTAAAGGTAATCTCCATAGTCCAACAGTGCAGATCGCGGTAAAGCGAATATTCCTGCTCTTTTAAAGTATTGGTCTCGGCCTCAAAGCGCTGATAAACGCGCAGCTTCCATTTGGGGTTAAACCGGTAAGCGAACTCCGCAGTAGTCTGGTTGCTGACCGCGCGTTCATAACGCTGGCCTAAACCAATATACCATTTATCCCCGCCATTGGCAGCCAGGTCAAAATTGGCAGTAGAGAATTTCTTTATATTGGTATCGTAATCCGAGTCCGCATAAAAATTCAACCAACTGTAAGGATGGATCTCTAAATCCGCCTCTACATGATCAAAACGAAACTTGCCCTGTTCCGGTTTGTATTTTAAGAGATAATCGGTGGTGATGAGAAACCTCAAGAGATCCACGCTGCTGCCGCCCCGCTTGGTCTGCAACTTATTTTCTAACTCAAAGGTAAGCGTATCCTTGCGGTCTATAGCATCTATTTCGTCAAACTGAATAAGCTTCGTGGGCGATACTGTCGGAGGATGGATATAGGAATATTTTATGGCCGGGGTAATGATGTGTCTTAGTTTATGGATATCCAGATCAGCGAAATCGGTTTCCACATCAAATAGGCGATAGAACTTGGTGCTTAAGTCTATACCGCTGTAAAATATCCCCCTGAAGAAACTCCGCGTCGATGAAATATCGCGGCTGAAATAGGTCTGGCGCATTGCGACATAGGGCCGGGCCTCAATGAACCCTAATTTATGCTGATAGGACAACTGGTCATAGGTGTCAAGGCGCTCGGTTTGCTTGCCTTTAAGGTCGTCGCCGTCTACGGGCTGGGCGATTTTCTTGGCCAGAGTAGCGTAAGAGGTATTGCTTTTAAAATAAAAACGCGTTTCCCCCAATCTCTGGTCAATGGTATCTAATTTTAGCTGCGGCAGCATCTCCACATCCGCAAAGAAACGATTGACGCGCTTTTCCACATCCAGACTTAAAGTTGCGCTGGGCAGGGTTTTGGTTAAGAGAAAGAAGCTCGAAGGCTCGGGGATCTTTTCATACTCGCGTTTGTAATAATCCTTTAAAAAATCCTTATCGCTGAGTTTGTAGTATTGCCAGATGGCCATGGTCTCGCGATCTATCTGCCACTTGTGGCGCCATTCGCCTTTAAATCTTTCCCGCTCAATGGAATCCCGCGGGGTAACCCAGGCCCGCTTGGATTGGATGCTGCGTTCATTCATATAATAGGTGCGGATTAGGCCCTCACCGGTGTTGGGAGTTTTATAGCTGTAATCAATACCCCAAGCTAAATCCTTTTTCTCGCGGTAATCCACATGCACCGACCCCTTGGCATTCTCATTGAAATAATAGCGCCAAGAGGTAAGGATATACGCCCCCCAGTTTTTTTCATAACCGGGGATGACCGTGACCCGCGGCCGCTTGTCGTCCAGCAAATGGACATATTTGGGCAGATAAAATATCGGCGTATTGCCGATGCGCATAGTAACGCCCCGGGCAACAATCTTGCTGCTGGGATAAATCTGGATTTGCTTGGAAAGCAGACGGTAATGCGGCTTCTCCAAATCGCAGGTAGTGACAAAGGCCTGGTTGGCCTTCATTTCTTGCGGGCCCAGCCTTTCGATGGTCTTGGCCGCGCCGTAAAAAGGAACCGCGATGAGATGGGCGTCGTAAAGTATGCCTTCCTGTTTCTCAAAATTATACTGCATCCTCTCGCCATAAATCTCGCCCTTCGGCGAATAAAGATGCACATTGCCTTCAGCAAAAGAAT
Organism: Candidatus Omnitrophota bacterium; assembly: GCA_049324655.1. GTDB lineage: Bacteria > Omnitrophota > Gorgyraeia > JAUYCX01 > JBMONJ01 > JBMONJ01. The sequence goes on from JBMONJ010000048.1 coordinate 3,247, forward strand.
CCTTGGTTTCAGTAAAGACCTCGATTTTATTACAAGTGAGGCGGGAGTCAGCGTAATTAATCACCACATTTCCCTCAGCCACCACCTTTTTATTATCGGCAAAAAACTCTACTCGGTCGCCATTTACCTCAATGGGTTTACGGTCAGGGGTAACTGCGGCAAAGGAGAAAATCGGCAGGCATAAACTAACCAAAATAAACAATAAACCCAAACCCTGTTTCACCAAAAGCATAGCGCCCACCGGCCCGGCATCATCACCGAGCTTGGCCTTTACCACTTTTACCTTCTGGCTGGCCGCAGCCATGGCCCTTTTTTTAAGCGTCTGTCTTATTGCGGCAAAGACATATCTGCCGGCATTGGCCACTCCGCCGCCGATAACTATCCTCTGGGGATTGATAAGGTTTACCGCTGCGCAAAGCGCAATGCCAATTTTCTCTCCGACCTCCTGCCAAAACTTAATTGCCCGACGGTCTTTTTTCTTTAAGGCCAGACGGCTTACCTCCTCGAGGGTAATGGCCCGCTCTTTAAAAATCTGCCTTGCCTTTTTGATAAGGCTGCGGTTGCCCACATAAGTCTCAAGACAGGCTGTCCCGCCGCAATTGCAGCGCGGGCCCTTTTCATTTATCGGGATATGACCGACTTCTCCGGCAGCAAAACTAAAGCCCCGGAAGACTTTACCGTCGAGAATTATTCCGCCGCCCACGCCAGTGCCCAGTGTGATACACAACATATCCCGGCAACCCTGACCAGCGCCGAATTTCCCTTCAGCCAGCGCAATTAAATTCACATCATTATCGAGGAAAACCGGAATCTTGAACCGCTTCTGGATTATGGCTTTTAAGGGAACCTTTTTCCAGTGCGGGATATTGGGCAGGAAACTGATGACGCCGTTTTTGAAATCAACCGGGCCGGGCACGCCAATGCCCAGGCCATACAGCTCATTAATACTTAATTTGTTATTTTGAAGTAAGGCACGACAGGAGTTGAGAATCGCGGTAATCAACCGCAGTGGATTTGAAACATAAGACCTTGTGGAAAGACAAGTTCTGGAAAAAACCCTGCCTGATAAATCCACCAGCGCAAGCTTAATCCGCGTCCCGCCTAAATCCACGCTTAAGACATATTTTTTCATATGAATTATTCTACTTCGCCCTTGCACAGTCAAACTGTGGTAGGGCTTCATAGAATATTCTCCGAAGCCCTTACCATCGTCTAACTGTGTTGGGGCGAAGGAGAATAAGGTATGATTTTAGCGGAAATTAGGCGAGTTGGCAAGAATTAAATAGCAGCTTCAGTATCTTTTTCAAAGAAATGCGCCTTGCTCATATCCAAAACCAGGTCCATTTCGCGATTAACTTGCGGCCGGTCATGGGCGCCTACCCGCGCCACAAGATTCTGTCTGCCGGTATTTAGATATAGATATACCTCAGAGCCCATTGGCTCCACTACCTCGCAGGTAACCCGCACTACATTTTCCGCCGGGGACTCCGTCACAAAGAGTTTGTCGTAGATAGCTTCGGCGCGAATTCCGAAGACGATCTCCTTGTCAAGGTAGGGCGCAAGCTTATCGCGCATTTCATCGGCAACCTTAACCCGCAGCCGGCCTTCATCAAAATAAAGACCTGAGGCATTTTTGGTGATTTTGCCGAGAAGGAAATTCATCGGAGGAGAGCCGATAAATCCAGCCACGAACTTATTGGCCGGTCTGTCGTAAATGGTCATTGGATCGGCGATTTGGTGAATGATACCGTCCTTCATCACGGCGATGCGCTTCCCCATAGTCATCGCCTCGGTCTGATCATGGGTTACATAGATCATCGTGCTCTGCAAGCGAAGATGCAGCTTGTGAATTTCCGTACGCATTTGCACCCGCAGCTTGGCATCGAGGTTGCTTAAGGGCTCATCAAACAAAAAGACCGCGGGCTTGCGCACGATAGCCCTACCCACGGCAACCCGCTGCCTTTCTCCGCCGGACAGGTCCTGGGGCCGACGGTCTAAGAGTTTTTTTATCCCTAAAATTTCCGCCGCCTCTTTGACCCGGAGTAAAATCTCGGCCTTGGGGTACCGACGCAGCTTCAAACCAAAGGCCATATTCTCAAAAACCGACATATGCGGATAAAGCGCATAATTTTGAAAGACCATGGCAATATCGCGGTCTTTGGCCGGGACGGCGTTGACCTTGCGGTCGCCGATGAATATCTCGCCGGAGGTGACCTCTTCTAAACCGGCAATAATTCTTAAGGTGGTGGATTTACCGCAACCCGATGGACCAACCAGAACCAAGAATTCCCGATTCTCTACGCCGAAACTGATATTGTCCACGGCCTTAATCCCGCCGGCGTAGATCTTGCTGACATTCTTTAAGTTGACTTGAGCCATAACTTTGAGAAACCAAATCGAAATTTGCTTTGCGAAAATTTCAAAGTGGGCTTACCGTAACTCTATGCGAAGTAATCAAGCAGCTGATTTAGGGTATTCTTGAGGTTCTTGCGATGGACAATCATATCGATAAGCCCATGCTCGAGGAGAAATTCGGAACGCTGGAACCCCTCAGGCAGTTTCTGGCGAATGGTCTGCTCAATGACCCGCGGCCCGGTAAAACCAATCAACGCCTTGGGCTCAGCCACCATAATATCGCCCAAGCCGGCAAATGAAGCCATAACCCCAGCCATTGTCGGATTGGTCAATACCGAAATATATAAAAGGCCTGCCTGATGATGCCGACCCAAGGCTGCCGCGGTCTTGGCCATTTGCATCAGGGAATATACGCCTTCATACATTCTTGCCCCGCCACCGGAACCGGAAACAATAATCAAAGGCAGTCGTTTTTCAGCGGCGGCCTCAATAATCCGGGTAATCTTTTCTCCGACGACCGAACCCATCGAACCCATTATAAAGCGGGAATCAGTCACGGCAATGGCGATACGCTTACTGTTTAAATTCCCGGTTCCGGTGATTACCGCCTCGGATAGACCCGTCACCTCTTTATCCTGCGCCAATTTTTCTTTATAGGTCTTAGGTCCCTGAAAATTCAAAGGGTCACAGGCAGAGATGCCAACATCAAATTCCTCAAAGGTCCCGGAATCTACTAACAGGGCTATCCGCTCCGGCGCGGTCTGGGTAAAGTGATAATTGCATTTTGGGCAGACCTTGAAATTCTCGTCGAGATTCTTATTGTAGATAGGCGCTCCGCAACCCTCGCATTTGGTCCACAAGCCGCCGGGGATATCCTTTTTCTTTAACTTAACAACGGTATATTTACCTCTTCCAAACAAAGGCATTTTAGAGTTCCTCGAAACGGCTTACCACCAGCCCGGAAAGTACCTTGGGATAGAAATAGGTGGTCTTCTGAGGCATCCGCTCGCCAGCCAAGGCAATTTCTCTTAGCTGCGCGACCTTGACCGGATTTAAGAGAAATACCGCCGCGACCTCGCCACGGTCCACCCTATCCATCGCTGACTTGGCGTCGTTGGTATAAATCAAGTCCTCGGAAACAATATTCAAAGGATTAAAGATAAAATATTTAAGGAGGTTCACATCCAGACGGCGAAATTCAACCGAGCCGTCGGGAATGATTTTATCTACCCGCGCTTCGGATTTTAAGCGCAGCAGGAAGACTTTATCTTTCTGATAAAGACCGAAGGCATGCTCGTTTATCCCGGCCTTGGCCAAAAGCACCCCTAACTCTTCGCGGGTCTTTAGCTTCTGGATGCGGAAATTATCTTCCAAAATGGTGATGTCCCCGGAGAACTTCTTTACTATCCGGTGGGTAGGCAAAATCAAAAGCTCGCGGGAATCTAGGTCGGTAAAATAACTCATAATGTAATTGAAATCCTCTTTGCCGCTGGTAAAGCCCTTTTCCTCAATCATCTGCCGGCGATATTCAGCCGCCACCTCAAAGCGGTGGTGACCGTCGGCAATGAACAGAGATTTATCCTGCATATCGGAAATAATCTTATTGACTGCCGGTTCGTCAGTAAGCCGCCAAAGCTTATGAGTAGTCTGTTCTTTGTCCCGGATGTCAATAAAGGGCAGCTCTTCAGTCAATAGCCTATTCGAGATTTTAGCGATATTCTTTTCCCTGTCGGAAAACAACACAAAGATAGGACTCAGGTTGGCCCTTACCTTTTTCAAAAGTTCAAGGCGATCCTCTTTATGTACCAAGTGAGTCTTTTCGTGAGGATAGATATTCCTCCCGCCTTCGTCCTCAAGTCGTAAGGCCGCGATAAATCCCCAGCGCCTCTTTTTTTCCCCCTGATAGAGATATTCCTGAAGATAAAAATATATTGCCGGTTGCGCATCTTTAGTCAGAATCTCTTGTCGCAACCATTCGCTAAAGGTGTCTTGGGCGCGCTGATAGCGGTTTTTGGCCGCATTGTCGCCAGGCAAGTGCTTATTAAGAATAAGCCGGATAAAATTATAAGGATGGTTTTGGTAATAATAATCCTGCTCGGCGGGTGAAATCACATCGTAAGGCGGGCAAAAGACCCGGTCAAGGTCCGCTATCTTTGACGGATTATAAATCGTAGCACAAAAAAGTTTAATTTGGGTCATCGGGTAATCCGTACGAGCAACACCGCTCCCAAAAATCCACCCACGGTATCGCTCAATACATCCCAGCCCGAGGCAGTGCGCAAGGGCACGAACATCTGATGGAATTCGTCGCTTAAGGCGTAAAATAAAACCGCCGAGACCGTCATCCAGTATAGTCCTTTTACCTCAAGCTGCACAAAAGTAGCTCTGATGGCCCGGCAAAGCAAGACGCCGAATAGCAGATATTCCCCGATGTGTAAAAGCTCGTCAAAATCCAAAACCCTGCTGGGCAGGGAATCTCCGGGAATGCCGGACAAGACAAAAATCAATATGGCGTAGAAAAATACCGGCAGCCAGAATTTCAGGACAAGACGCGTAGAAACTGCGGGCATAGATTATTCTTTCTGGGAAGGACAGCGTTCTTGCGATGGACATTTCGCGCAAGGCTTATCTGACTTGGGCGGTGCTTTTCGGTAATCTGTGGCATAAAAACCCGAACCCTTGAAGATTATTCCACCGCCGCTGCCAAAGAGCCGCTTTACCTTCTCGCCGCATTTAGGACATGAGGTAAGCGACTTGGCGGTCATCGCCTGAAAAATCTCAAAGCGATGACCGCAACTCAAACATTCGTATTCGTAGGTAGGCATAGCTTTACAGCTCTCCTCGACAAGTTCAAATTCCAAATCCCAAGCACCAAACCACGAACAATACCCAAATTCCAAATCACAATGACCAAAATCTAGAGTTTGTAATTTTGGTCATTGGAAATTGGATATTGTTTGGAAATTGGGATTTGGTTATTGGGAATTAATCAGCCCTCCCGATTCAACCGGGCGTATTCGTTTAAGATTCTGCGCTGCTCGGCAGTCAGGTTCTCGGGAACCCGGATCATCACCCTAACCAATTCATCTCCCCGGCGAAACCCGTGGACATCCGGCATCCCTTTATCCCTTAAACGAAATACCCGGCCGCTTTGCGTGCCCGGCGGTATCTTCATTCTTACATCCCCGCTTAAAGTGGGAACCTCCATCTCGCCGCCCAAGGCCGCAGTAACAAAACTTAAACCAATTTCAGTCTGAATGTCATTGCCATCGCGGGTAAAAATCGGATGGGGTCTTACGCCAATTAAAATATAAAGATCGCCCTTGCCCGCGGTCCCGGCCTCGCCCTCGCCGCGGATGCGCAGATGAGAATTATTGTCCACGCCCGGCGGAATCTTCACCTGAATCTTGCGCGTTACTTTAACCCGGCCTTCGCCCCGACACTCGGAGCAGGGCTGGGTGATTATTTTGCCTTCTCCTCCGCACTGAGCGCAAGTCTGCGCCATTCGGAAAAAACCGCTGGACATCACTATCTGTCCGGCGCCTTTGCATTGAGGGCAAATGGCCTTCTTGCTTCCGGGTCTTGCGCCGCTGCCGGAACAAGACGGACAAATCTCATAACGGGGAACCTGAATGGTTTTTTCTGCGCCGGAATAGGCCTCTTCCAAAGTAATATCTACTTCGTATTGGATATCCCGACCCCGGCGGCCGGAGCGGCCGCGACGAGTAGAACCAAAGACTTCGTATCCCGCGTTGCCAAAAATCTCTTCAAATAATCCGCCACCAAATCCAAAATCCGAAAGCCCCTCGAAAATACTGCTAAAGTCCGCTCCCTTAAAAATATCCTCGTAGGTATACTTCTGATCAATGCCGGAATGGCCGTATTGATCGTAAAGGCTGCGCTTCTGGGAATCGGACAAGACTGCGTAGGCCTCGGAGATTTCCTTAAACTTCTCTTCGGCTTCTTTCTTTTTTTCCGGCGGCACGCGGTCCGGGTGGTATTGCAGGGCCAAGCCCCGATAGGCCTTCTTTATATCGTCCAGCGTGGCGTTTTTGGAAACACCCAGAATCTCGTAGTAATCCCTTTTCATATTTCAAATCCCAAATCCCAAGCACCAATCACCAAACAAACTCCAGTCACCAAATTTCCAATGACCAAAACCTCAGCTTGGAATTTTGGTATTGTTTGTAATTTGGGATTTGGTTATTGGGATTTATCGTCGTCCTCCGCCTTAAAGTCCGCATCAATGATGTCTTCTTTTTTTTCCTCTTTAGGCGGCTCTTCCGACGGGCCTTCCTGCGCTTGGGCCGATTGCGGTCCTTGCTGACTTTGACCTTTTTGCGCGCTGGCCTTGTAAATCTCCTCAGCTAATTTGTGCGAGGCCTTGGTCAATTCCTCCATCCCCCGGCGGATTTGGCTGATATTCTTATCCTTTATCGCGGACTTTAAGTCATTAAGTTTGGCTTCAATATCCGCGCGTTCCTGCTGGCTTACCTTGTCGCCAAAATCCTTAAGCGATTTTTCCGTGGCATACACCAAGGTGTCGGCCTGATTAACCGTTTCCACCTCTTCTCTTTTCTTACTATCCTCGGCGGCAAACTTCTCCGCGTCCTTAACCATCTTTTCAATTTCTTCTTTGGAAAGTTTTTTCGGCGCGGTAATGCGAATGGACTGCTCCTTGCCCGTGCCTAAGTCTTTGGCCGAGACATGCACAATGCCGTCGCGGTCAATATCAAACTTTACTTCAATCTGCGGCACTCCGCGCGGCGCCGGAGGAATTCCCACCAAATCAAACCGGCCTAACTCCACATTATCATCGGCCATTTGCCGCTCCCCCTGCAGGACACGGATAGTAACTGCGGTCTGATTATCCGCGGCAGTGGAAAAGATTTGACTTTTCTGCGTCGGTATAGAAGTGTTCCTCTCAATCAATTTGGTATTCACCCCGCCCAAAGTTTCAATGCCTAAAGAAAGCGGAGTCACATCCAAAAGCAGAACATCCTTTACCTCGCCCTTGATTATCGCCGCTTGAATGGCCGCCCCCATAGCCACGCATTCCATTGGGTCAACCCCGCGCTCGATTTTCTTGCCCACAAAATCCTCGACAAACTTTTGCACAATGGGCATCCGGGTCGGGCCGCCGACCATAATAATGCGGTCAATATCTTTAGCCGTCAATTTCGCGTCGCTTAAGGCCTGCTCCATAGGATGCCGGCAGCGGTCTATGATGGGCGCGATCAAATCCTCGAGCTTGGCCCGGGTGATGTTCATGGTCAGATGTTTGGGGCCGGAGGCGTCCGCAGTGATAAAAGGAAGATTGATGTCCGTGGACACCGTCGAGGAAAGTTCGACCTTGGCCTTTTCCGCGGCCTCGCGCAAACGCTGCACCGCCATTTTGTCGTTCATGAGGTCAATGCCGGTTTCGCGTTTGAATTGCCCGGCAATATATTCCAACAGCACCTTATCCATATCCGTGCCGCCCAACTGCGTATCGCCGGAAGTGGACTGCACATGGAAAACTCCCTGCGCCATTTCCATAATCGTAACATCCAAAGTGCCGCCGCCCAAATCAAAAACCATAATCTTCTGTTCCTTCTCACCCTTTTCCAAACCATAGGCCAGACAGGCGGCAGTAGGTTCGTTTATAATGCGCAAGACTTTTAGGCCGGCGATTTCCCCCGCGTCTTTCGTAGCGGTTCTCTGATTATCATCAAAATATGCGGGGCAGGTGATAACTACTTCTTCCACTTTATCGCCCAGATAGGCCTCGGCGTCCTGCTTGATTTTCTGCAAAATAAAAGCCGAGATCTGCTGCGGCGTGTATTCTTTGCCGTATACCTTAAACTTAAAATCCGTGCCCATCTTGCGCTTGGCCGCCTGAATGGTGCCTTCGGCGTTTATAGCCGCCTGCCGGCGCGCCGGCTCGCCCACCAAACGCTGGCCGTCTTTGGTAAAGGCCACATACGAAGGAAAGGCCTTGCCTGAGGCCACGCCCGCGCCTTCTGCCGACGGGATAATCACCGGCCGGCCCGCCTCCATTACCGCGGCTGCGGAATTGGATGTACCCAAGTCTATTCCGATTACTTTTGCCATATCTCTCCTCCTAATTCTTTCGTTTACTTACCTTAACCTTGGCCGTGCGGATTACCCGCTCGCCTAACATATAACCCTTTTGCAGCTCTTCCATAATCGTTCCGTCGGGTAAATCATCTGACTCGGCCTGCAGCAGCGCCTCGTGATAATGCGGGTCAAAGGACTCGCCTTCCGCCTCAATGGGCCGCACGTCGTTTTTCTTAAGCAGCTCGTAGATGTTGGCCAGAATCATCTCTACGCCCTTTAGGAATGCCGCGTAATCCTCGTGTTTCTCCTGGGCCGCCAACAGCGACCTTTCTAAATCATCCAAGATTCCCAACAAACTAAGGATGATGCCTTCATTGGCGTATCTAATGAATTCTATTTTTTCTTTCTCCATACGCTTGCGGGCGTTTTCATATTCGGCCTGAACACGCAGCAAGCGGTCGGTACACTCTTGGGCTTTTTGCGCCTCCTCTTTAAGCTTTTGATACTCTTCCTGGCTTAGCGTTACCGTTTTTTCTTCCGCCGCCTTGGCGTTGTTTTGCTTTTCTTTTTGATTAGACATCTTCCAACATCTCTCCCAAAGCCTGCGCAATGAATTCTACCGTCGGCAGGGTTAACTCATAGCTCATTCGGCGCGGACCCAAAACCGCGATACGGCCCTCAATGTCCCTTTGTCGGCCGTAAACCGAGACCACCAGCGCGCACTCGTTATGCAAATAAAGTCCGCGCAATTCTTCTCCGATAAAGACTTTAAGCGGCCGCTCTGGCTTGGCGTTAAGAATATCCAAGAGCGGCCGCTTCTCCTCCAAAATCTTTACCAAGGGCAGCAGTTTTTTGCCGTCCTGAAATTCCGGCTGCTCCAAGATGTTGCTCAAACCGGAAAAGAAAAAGCGGTCATTCAACTTCTGTGAAGAAACTACCGAGGCATAATGGGTAAGCCGGGCAATGGTCTCCGAGGCCTTTTCTAAAATATCTTCCAGCGAAGCCATACCCGCCTTAAGCGCCTTTAAGATAGAATGCTTTTCCTCTGCGCTAAGTTCCAAATCCTTTAAGAGGAAATCAATATAATAGCGATAACCACGGTCAGTCGGCACCCGGCCCGCTGAAGTATGCGGATGGGTAAGCAGACCCTCGGTCTCTAACTCGGCAAGCAGATTGCGGATAGAAGCCGGGCTTAAATCAAAGGCCCCGCAGAGCTCCTGCGAGCTTACCGGCGAGTCATTTCTTATGTAACTGCCGATGGCCGCGGCCAAAAGCCGGTCTTTTCTTTCCTTGTAATCTACATTGCGTACCATCTGCGCCCCACGGATTGAATTTTCTATTTTAACACAATACCTCTTACTGTCAACTTTTCAGTATTTTTCGCCTTATTTTTCCCACGGTTATGGAGTTAACCTTGGCGCGGATACGAATGGTCTTGGCAGTATATTCAATATTTTCCACCCGGCCTTCTTCATGGAGCATGGCCACCAAGTCCATACGGGAAAGCGGCAGTTCAATTTCCAGCGTCTGTATTTCCAAGACAAAATGGCGGGAAATCTGCGCTACCAACTCCGGCAGGTTTTCCTTTAAGAGCGCGGAAATCGCCACGCTCTCAGGAAAATCCCGGCGATGCAAAGCCAGCCAGTCTCTATCTTCCAACCGGTCAATCTTATTTAAGGCAGTGAGTAAGGGTTTTTCTGCGCAGCCCAGTTCTGCCAAGACGCTGAACACCGCCTCATTCAAGCGATGGAAATTGGGATTGCTCACATCCAATACATGCAACAGGAGGTCCGCCTCTTTTACTTCTTCCAAGGTGGCCTTAAACGCCTCAATAAGGTGATGCGGCAAATGATACAGGAATCCGACGGTGTCGGATAAGACCGCAGTCTGATTATCGGGAAGATTAAGCCGCTTGGAAACCGTATCCAGCGTGGTAAACAAACTGTCCCTTACTGGTTGACGGGCGTCAGCCAAGGCATTTAATAAAGTGGATTTTCCCGCATTGGTATAACCGACGAGCGCCACGGTGGGCAAGGCATTTTCCCGGCGCTTTTTGCGGATAAGCTGGCGGTGCTTGCTTATCAGGGAGATTTCTTTGCGCAGCTTGTCAATGCGGCTGCGAATGCGGCGGCGGTCCACTTCCAATTTCTGCTCGCCCGGACCGCGCGTGCCGATTCCGCCGCCTAAGCGGGAAAGCATTATGCCTTTGCCGGCCAGCCGCGGCAGGAGATATTCCAACTGCGCTAATTCCACCTGCATTTTACCTTCCGGGCTGTGGGCGTGGCGGGCAAAGATATCCAGAATCAGCTGGGTGCGGTCAATGGTTTTTACTCCGAGCAGCTCTTCGAGGTTGCGCTGCTGGGTGCCGCTTAAATCATTATTGAAGACGACCGTATCGATTTTTTTCTCCTGACATATCGCAGCTATCTCTTCGGCCTTGCCGCGGCCCAGATAAAGATTCGGCGTGGGCTCTTTGCGGCTTAGGGTAAGCTCGTTGGAGACCTCAGCTCCGGTTGAACGCGTCAAGTCCACTAATTCCCGCGCAATATCCCCCACCGGCCACTGGTTCTTCTGGTGTAAGTCTACACTAACCAAGAGACAGCGCTCGCGCTGCGCGGTATAATAAAAATTATCGCTCATTGCTTATCCTTAAGATTTAAGAAAATCTTTTCCGCGGTCTGTTGCGCGGTTTCCCCGCGGTTAATTTCCTGCCATTGCAATCGCTGGTCTTTCCTGAACCAAGTCAACTGACGCTTGGCATAGCGCCGGGTGTTTTGTTTTACCCTTTCCTTGGCTTCATCCAAAGCGCAGGCGCCATTAAAATATCCTTTTATTTCTTGGATGCCAATGGCCCCGCTGGCGGTCTTACTTAAATTGCGCTTTAAGAGTTGCTTCACCTCGTTTACCAAGCCTAAAGCGAACATCTTTTCCACGCGCCGATTGATGCGCGCGTAAAGCTCTTGCCGCGGCAGATTTAGACAAAAGATTTTAATCGGATACCCTCCCCATAAGCCTTGGCGTTCTTTTTGCCATTGGGAAATCGGTCTTTGGGTCAGCTGAAAAATCTCAAGCGCCCGGATGATGCGTCGGCGGTCATTGGGATGGATTTTGGCGGCAGCGGCAGCGTCAAGATTTTTGAGCCGCGCATAAAGCAACTGGCTGCCCAAAGATTCGGCTTCTCTTTTCAACGCCTCGCGGATTTGCTGGTCCTTGGTTTCTTGCGTAAATAAACCATCAAGCAAAACACTCATATACAAGCCGCTGCCGCCGACGATACACGGGGCGCTGCCGCCGGAGATTATTTTTTTAATGGCAGCGGCAGCGCCCTTTTCATATTCCGCCACGCTGTAATCCTCCACCACGGAAACCACATCCACCATATGGTGCGGCAATTTTTTGCGCAAGCTCGGCGCAGGTTTGCAACTAATAATCTCCATTTCCTTATATACCTGCATTGAGTCGCAGCTTACTACCTCCAAAGGCATAAGCCTGGATAGTTTTAAGGCCACCTCAGTTTTGCCTACAGCAGTTGGTCCGACAATAAAAATTATCAGCGGGGACATTAAGTATTAAGGAAAGATTTTGGTAGGATAACCTTGAGCGGATAATTTTCCCGCCAAATCTTCAGCGTCATCCGAGGAGACGAATTTGCCGACCCTTACCCGATACAGCGGGTTTTTTCCCGGGGCCTGCGGAGAAACAATATAGGCAGCCTCGCCTTTTTCATTTAACTCAGCGCACAGTTTATCCGCGCGTTCCTTTTCCGCAAAGGCGCCGACCTGAACCGTGAAAAAATCCGGATCACTTGCCGCGTGATTGTTTACGACAACCTCTTCGGGCAAAGCCTTCATTTTTGCTGCTTCAAAACTTTGAGGATATTGGCTGTGCAAGGCGCTCAGATATTCCTGCGCCTTGGCGCGGTCATTGCGTTTTAAATTTAACTCAATAAGCCGCGAATACACTGCCGGCGCGATTTTCTTGTCTTGGGTCTCTAATAATTCCAGATATATCTTCTCCGCCAAACTGTCGCTTCCCTCGTTTAAATATATATCGGCGACACACATCCGCGCCTGATTCGCGTATCTGCTCTCGGGAAATTCATTGAGAAAAGCGGTGAAATTACTGCGGCCCTCAGCAAAATGTTTTAGCTTGAAATTGACCAGTCCCAGATAAAACTGCGCCTTTTCCTTTTTCTCTTTGGGAAGGCCGGAATCCAACACCGCCCGACACTCCTTTTGGGCCATAGACCAATTGCCCAGAAGAATCAGGGTTTGAATGTCCTCATCTGCGGCAAAGGATAAGGGACCGAGGAGAAAACAGCAAACCGCCAGAAAGGCTATCCTGCGCATTTTATCTCCCGAGAGATTTTCTTCTGCAGATTCAAGGCGAGCTGGTGACGCCTTTTTTTCTCTTGCATTGGAACATTGTCGGCGAAATCCGCGGCTTGGGTGTGCGGCCGGGGAGAATACTTAAAGATATACGCGGCGTCAAAGCGCACCCTTTCCATCAAATCCAGCGTATCCTGAAAGTCTTTTTTGGTTTCTCCGGGAAACCCGACAATGATATCGGTAGTCAAGCGGCCGCCTGCGATTTTGCGAAACGCTTGCGCCAATTTAAGATAATGCTGCCGGGTATAGCCGCGGTTCATTAGTTTTAAAATGCGGTTGGAGCCGGACTGCACTGGAAGATGAAGAAACTGTTTTATCTTATCACTGCCGGCCATTACCTTGAATAATTCTACACGAGTATCCTTGGGATGGGAAGTGATAAAATCAACGCTTTCTAAGCCTTCCATTTGAGAAATAATTTTCAAAAGTCCGACAAAATCGAGCTTTTGGTCATTATCGCGATAGGCATTGACATTCTGGCCCAATAAAGTGATATGCCGGATACCTTGAGAGAGCGTTCGTTTTATTTCGGTGAGAATCGCCTCGCTGCTGCGGCTGCGCAACCTGCCGCGGACAAAAGGCACCACGCAATAAGTGCAGAAGTTATTGCAGCCTTCGGAGATGACGACGGAGGCGCGATTTTTTTCCAGCCGGAAATCGCTGACAAAAAAATCGCGCTCCCTTTCCATTGCCCCCACTGCCAAGGCCTGGCAGCGCTCGGTTTGCATTGCCTTTAACAAAGTGGGAATAGAAGTCAGGTCATTAGGGCCCACTACCAAATCCACCTGCGGCGCCCGTTTGAATATCTCTTCTTTATAATTCTGGGCCATGCAGCCGATCACCCCGATGATTGGTGATTTGGAATTGGAGATTTGGGATTTATTTGGAATTTGGAATTTGGAATTTGGAATTTTAAGTTTTCTCAATTGTCCTAACTCGGAGAAAACTTTGTCCTCCGCATGCTGCCGAACCGAGCAGGTGTTAAACAACACAATGTCGGCCTTTTGCGGGCTATCCACCAAAGAAAACCCGTGTTCCCGCAAAAGGCCGCACAGCGCCTCGGAATCGCGGTCATTCATTTGGCATCCCAGAGTCCTTATAAAAACTTTTTTTGTTGTAACTTCTTGTTTCATAGGATGTTGTAAATATTTTTGCATCTTGCAGAGGGGGTGTCAAAAACTGTAAAACAAAAATCGCTCTTTTGAATTATCTCACTGTAAATCAAGCTGTTACACAAAATCATCGA
>JBMONJ010000049.1:0-2089 GCA_049324655.1 Candidatus Omnitrophota bacterium
GAGCAGATATTCAAGGCAGTTTATTCCAATGAAGAGATTATCGGGGAAGAATTGTGCAGTAATGCCGCCTTTAAGCTGCTCTTTAGGGCATTGAATACGCCGCGGGTGGTCAGGCGGGGTTTGCAGGACGACGCCTTTCCCGGAGCCAAAGACTGGCTGGAGGCCCTTTATATCTGTCTCTACGAAATCAAAGACAAATTGTTCGCCGAATTCCTTACCTCCAAACTCCCGCTGCATATCCAGTTTATCCAAGCCTCTCTCTATGAGGCGCGCAGCAGAAAAGAAGACCCCCGGGTCACTGACATCCGGGTAAAGGATACGTTAACAAATACCACAGACGCCCGCAATGCCGCAATTAACTGTAAATCCGACGAGGAATTTTACATTCTGCTAAAAGAAAAAATCTGGCCGGCGCTGGAGGAGCTGTTATTAGAAGACCTTAACCAAATCTTGGCGCGGGATATGGCCAATCAGGGGAAAGTCCAGCTGCCCAAAGAACAGCAGGCCTTGGCCCAGCAAGGCGAGCCTATAGATTTATCTTCGCTTTCCAAGGAGGACCAGCAGCGCATCCGCGAAAAGGCCGAGCAGATTAAAGACGAGATGTCCAAAGAAAGAAAGAGCGCCTTGGAGGCGGAGCTGGCCAGTCTCTCCCAGCGGGGATATAAGTTGGTTTTGCAGGGGGATTTCGCAGAAGGCATTGGCAGCGTCGAGCTTGACCCTGAGGATATGCAGAAGATATTGGAGCAGGCAGAGGGGAACAAGACCAAAAAAGATTTGCAGGATTTGTTGGGGCAGTTGCGGCAGAATGCCGCCAGCGCGCAAAACAAGGCCGGAGAAATTGGGGATGCCGCTCAAGGGATATCCGAAAAATTAGACGCGGTCAGACAGCGCTCCGGGGCCACCGAGGATATGAATAACTTGGCCCAACACCTGAAGGATTTATTGGATAAACTTTTAGCTAAGCAACAGGAGCTTAAACGAGAGACCGGAGAGTTTAAGGAAGGCGCGGATAATCTCAGCGGCAAAGCCGCCAAGGCGCAAAACAGGATTCCCGGCCAGCTGCCGGAAGATATGAATAAAGATATCGGTCAGTTATCCGACAAGGCAAAAGGTATAGACGCCAAGGCAAAGGAAATCGAAAGGCTTAGCAAAGAATTAGACCAATCAATAGAGAGACTGCGCAAGTTAATTGAGAATGAACCGGGTGATGCTCAGGAATTAAGGCCACAGTTAGACCGGACCGATAAGGCTAACCAAAACACCGCGGCAAAGTCCGCCGAGGTCACAAAAGAAATAAAGGACTCTCAGGCTACCCTCGATAAACTTGCAGAAAAAATTAAGAAGATAGGGCAGAAGCCGGTTTCCCATCCCGAGCAGCAACCTCAAGCGCCTGTGCCGCCGTTAGACGATATGACACAACGGTTGCTCGAGAAAGCAAAGAGACTTATACAAGCGGCGGCCAATCAACCGGGAAAAGAAAGGCAGACGGGAAAAGGTTTTGCGCCGGGAAGCGGAACCGGTATAGCTTATGAGGGCAGAAGCCGTCCGATAACGCAGCAGGATATAGATAGTTATAACGACCACGCGCCAACCAACCGCAACCAAATCGCCCGAATGGCGCCGCAGATGGCGCACTGGTTCAGCAAAATAGATTTAGACGGCGGATACCTAACCAGTAAAGGAAGAGTGACGAGGGCCGCTTTGAATTCTATTGCCCGCGGCCGGCCAAAATTAGAAAAGGCGATGATTGCTGAAGGCATTAGAGGCAGACTGGTTTTTGTTATTGATGTCAGCGGTTCAATGGGTGATGATAAACCCGGAGAAGAACTCTGGGATGTAAAAGTGGTCGTTGCCACCTTCTTGGAATTAGCCAGCCATTCCTCTTTGCAGGGCAGGCTGGATATAATGGTGATTATCTATGCCGATTCTCACGCGATGATTTTGCGTTTTGGAGAAAGGCAGAGCCGGGAGAATAAAGCCCGGGTGCTTAGAGAAATTTCCGCAAAATTAGTTGGAAGTTATACTGAAGATAAACCGGCTTATCAGGAAGCCTTTAAAGCCATAGCTGTTGAGCGAGCACGCAAAGGCT
>JBMONJ010000050.1:0-16623 GCA_049324655.1 Candidatus Omnitrophota bacterium
GCCGCCGTAACTATCACCCGGTCATACGGAGAATATCCCTCCCATCCCAAACTCCCGTCGGCAATACTGATCTTAATATTGGTAAATCCTAAATCATCCAGCTTAAGTCTGGCCCGCTCTCCCAACACCCCGACCCTTTCCACCGAGTAAACTTCCCGGCTTAATGCGGCAAGTATCGCTGTTTGATAACCGCTGCCGGTGCCTATCTCCAAGACCTTTTCTTCTCCCTTAAGCTCTAAAGCCTGCGTCATCAGCGCCACGATGTACGGTTGGGAAATCGTCTGGCCTTCACCAATACTTAAGGGATAATCGGCATAGGCATTATTTACATATTCAACGGGAGTGAATTCATGACGGGGAATCTGACGCATTACCTCCAGCACGCGAAGGTCGCTAATCCCCCTCGCCTCCAACTGCTCGGTTACCATGCGCTCTCTTAGTCGTTTAAAGTCCATAACTCTCGGAATAAAAACTTTAAGAATCGCAAAGTATCAATGAAAGGATTGACATAACTTTTCTCTTTGCCGTAAATGGTGCGGATGGGAACTGAGAGGATGCGGTATCCCTTACGGCTTGCCTCAACCAGCAATTCCGACTCGATCTCGAAATTATCAGTGCGCAGGCGAGCCTTGCGGATAATGCTTAAGCTGATAAACCGAAAACCGCACTGGCTGTCGGCAATCTTCTGCTGGCAGACCAACGAAAGGATATACGACATAAAACGATTAGTCAACCATCTTAAGCCCGGCATATCCTTGGGCTCGGCAAGACGATTACCAATAACCACGCAGGGCTGATTATGCTCTGCCGCGATAAGAAAATTGCGGATATCCTCCGGATCATGCTGGCCGTCAGCATCCATAGTAATTATGCCATCCAAAGGACGATTAATGAACGCGGCAAACCCTCTTCTTAAGGCCGCGCCCTTTCCCAAATTCCTTTCATTGCGTAGCACCATTGCCCCCTGCGTCTGGGCGATGCGTCCGGTATCGTCCCGCGAGCCGTCGTCAATCACTAATACCTCATGATTAAGCTGTCTTAAACGACTGACCAGCGTGCCAATAGTACGGCTTTCGTTATGCGAGGGAATGATTATACCAATATTCATTATTGCCAGAACTCCCTGAATATCAACCATTGAGAGGGATAACGACGCACATAATCCTCCACTACCCGCATATAGTCCTGGGTTATCAGTAATATATCCTCTTCTTCCTTGTCGGTTATCCGCGCGGCAAGTGGTTTTTCGAAGATTACCTTAAAGCGATGGTCATCCTGTCTTACCACAAAGCCGGGAATAATTGCCGCGCCGGTTCTTCGGGCAAATATTGCCGGGCCTTTGGGGATGAGCGTTTTTTTGCCAAAGAGCTCAACCAGAATCCCGTTTCTGGAAAAATCGCGGTCCACCACCAAGGCCACAAAGTGGTTCTGCTTAAGCGCTTCAAGGCATTTACGTCCGGCGCTCTTGAGGGTGGCCACTGCCACACCTTGCTGAATGCGCTGCGCATTAAAAAAATTATTTACCAACGCGCTTTTATGCTCCAAGGCCACGGCCAAAACCGGATATCCGGCAAGGGCCATGGCCACTCCACCCAATTCCCAATTGCCTAAGTGGGCGGTCACACAGATTACCCCCTTACCCTTTTTCAACTCATTCTCGACATACTCAATGTTCTCGAGAGTAACCGAGTCTCTAAAATTGGCCTTGCCCATCTTTGCCATACGGAAAAAATCCACTAAATACATCCCGAAATTCCTGAAGACCTGCCGCACCAGACCTTCGATATCGGCGTATTCACCCAAGACCTGCTGCAGATTATTGCGGACGGCTTGGCGGTCCCGCGGATAAAATAAATAATGCAAGTCGGACAAAAATATCGCCAGTCGGTAGCTGAGAGTGCGTGGCAGACTTAGAACTAAGAATTGTCCCAATCGGTAGATAAGGTAATTAATCATGGTGCTGCAGAATTAATCTGGCGATGTCGAAAGCGGAGTCGGGTCTCCCAAGTGCCTTGGCTTTAGTGCGCATAAGCTGTAAACGTTGCCGATTGTGCAAAAGCACTTCGATCTCCCGTGTAATCTCCTCTGGCTGGTCAACCCGGACCGCAACCCCGCGGCGCAAAAGAATCCGGGTATTGTTTTCCTCCTGGCCGGGGATGGGCTTTACGATAACCATGGGTAACCCCTTGGCCAGCGCCTCGGCAGTGGTAAGCCCACCGGGCTTGGAGACAATAATCTCGGAAATCTCCATCAGCTCTTCGATGTTATTGGCGTATTCTAACGGGAAGACCCGGTTTAAGAAATCTGCGCTTTTCGCCTTAAGCCATTTAAGCAGTTTACTATTGATACCGGTAACCACAATCAACTGAACATCCCTATCGGTCTTTTCCAAGGCGGTAACCACATGTTTTATGGGACCCAAGCCCTGGCCACCGCCCATAATCAGCACCACTGGCAACGCGGGGTCCAGGCGCAACTTAGCGAAAATTTCTTCGCGCTTCAGAGGCAGGGAGAACTTGGGATCAATGGGAATGCCTAATTTCTTTATGCGGCCTTCAGCCACGCCTTCACTTATAAGGCGCACCTGCGCCTCCTCAGAAGGCACGATAAAATAATCCACCTCCTTGTAAACCCAATAGGCATGGGGAAGAAAGTCGGTCAACACCCCGAATAAAGGCACTCGGATTCCAAAAACTCTTTTATAGTCGGCGATAAGGCCGCAGGGATAAGCCTGAGCGCAAACCACGGCCGTAGGGTTAAATTCGGCAAAAAGTTTGTCGAACTTCTTAAAGTTGGCCTTGTGTACCGCATCCTTTATCTTTTGCGTGCGGCGGATAAATACCGGATTATCATAAAGATATTCCCAGAGCCGGGGTGTCCTTTTTATAACCCCCATATACGCCTTATTGACGATCCTCTCTAAAAACGGGCTGGTGTAACTAAAGGCGTTGAGGTTGCAGGTTAAGACCTTAGGGTCTAATTCTTTCAAGGTCTTTTCAATCGCCAAAGTAGCATGATGGTGTCCGGAGACCTCGGAAATATATAAAAGCAGGACGCGATTTTGGGTCACAACTGCTCCTCGTCTGTCTCTGCCTCGGAAGATACCGCCTCATCAATTACCGCCAGAGGCTCGCCTAAGTTCGCGACTTCACCTTCCGCTACCAGCACTTCAACCAAGACGCCGCTTACCGGGCAGGGAACATTAAAAGTGGCCTTGTCCGTGGCCACCTCCACTAAATCCTCGCCTTCTTTTACCTCCTGGCCTTCCTGAAAATACCAATAGGAAACCGTGACCCTTTCAATCCCCTCTCCTAATTCCGGCAGATACACATTGGTCATCGTCCTCTTCCTCCTTGAGGTTAAATACCTTGGCAAAACTCTGCGCCATTCTCTCTTTGACTAAATCCATACTAACCGCATTTCCAGTGCGCTTCTCTAAAGAAGTCATATTTATATCTAATCCGCAGGGCCGGATTAAAGCAAAATTCTTTAAGTCAATTGCGACATTCACTGCCAAACCGTGGAAACTCACCCACTGCTTTATTCCTATGCCTATAGAGGCGATCTTGGAATTTTCCACCCAGACGCCGGTAAAGCCCGGCTTACTCAATCCATTTATAGCAAAATATTCAAGAAAATCAATCACAACCTCTTCTAATTTGCGCAAGAAACCGTGAATATCCCGTCCGTGCCGGTTTAAATCAAAAACGGGATAAGCCACCAATTGTCCGGGACCGTGAAAGGTAACATCGCCGGCGCGGTTAATCCGCAAAACCGCAATCCCTTGTCTTTTAAGCTGCTCGGCAGTGGCCAGAATATTTTCCGCCTTGGCTAGACGACCCAGCGTGATTATGGAGTGGTGTTCACAAAGTATCAGCGTATCGGGAATACGGCCAGGAATGACCTCTTGTAGGGTTTGTTTCTGAAACTCCCAGGCCAGGGAAAAATCAATAAGACCTAAATCAATTATCCGCAAGGTTAAGTTTTTCGGCGGCCTCAAAGAGCCCTTCACAGAGCGAGGGGTGGGCAAAAATGGTCTCATTAATATCCTTTATCTTCATCTGCTGTTGCACGGCAAGGGTGAGGACGCCGATAAGTTCAGTGGCCTTAGGGCCGATAAGCGAAGCGCCTAAAAGTTCTCCGGAAGATTTATCAGCAACCAACTTAATAAATCCGTCGGGTTCTTCCAAAATACGGGCCATGCCGCTGGCTAACCAATCAAATTTGGAGGTTATAATCTCTCTACCGCTTGCCTTGGCCTCCTGCTCGCCTATCCCGACGCTGGCAACCTCCGGGTTGGTAAAGATACAATTAGGAATCGCGTGATAGTCAGCTTTCCGGCGCCGGCCAAAAATATTTTCACTGGCCCGACGGCCCTGATACGCGGCAACATGCGCCAGCAATTTAATTCCCGTGCAGTCGCCGGCAGCATAGATATTTTCCTCGCTGGTCTGCAAGAATTCATTGACCAGAATTCTGCCGCTTTGTGTCTTGACTACCGGTGAGTAGGTAAAAAGATCGCCGGTATCAATTCTGCGGCCCACGCAAACCAAAATCTTATCAAACTCCTTTAAATCTATATCCTCGACGCGAGTTTTGGTTAGCACCCTTATCCCGCTTTTCTTAAATACCGCCTCGAGCTTGCGGGAGGCCTCACGGTCTTCGCCGGGCAACAGGTTTTCCATTAACTCTATAATCGTAACCTTAACTTTTAAGGCGGAAAATATACTGGCAAATTCACAGCCGATCGCTCCTGCGCCAATAATCAATAAATTCTGTGGCAGGCGATTCAGACTTAAGATATCGTCGCTGGAGATTATCCGGTGATGGTCAAATTTTAAAAAAGGCAATTCGGCCGCTGCGGAACCCGTGGCAATAATGATAAAACGGCTTTCAAAGGCCCGGCCGTCCGCTTCAATCAAGTTGGCAGCGGCAATTTTTGCTCTACTTTTTACGACTTCGACTTTTGCAGAATTCAACTGAAAGCAAATTCCTTTTTGCAAATCTTCGACGATTTGAGTTTTACGGCTCTGTAGATTTTCCCAGACCAAATCAATGCCTTTTACCTCCAGCCCGAATTTAGAATAATGGCGGGAGCTGGCCAAGAGTCTTGCCGAATGAGCCAGGGTCTTGGTAGGGATACAGCCGCGGTTTAAACATACGCCGCCGATTTCGTTATCTTCAAATAGAACGACCTTGGCGCCTAACTTGGCAGCAGTTATTGCGGCATTAAAACCTGCCCAGCCCGAACCGATTATCCCAAGGTCAAACATTGCTTGATCTCCTTGGCCGCGGCAAGGTATTCCTGGGACTCCGCTGCGCTTAGGTTCAAGGTAATAACCTTTTCAATACCCGATTTACCGATAATCACGGGGGTGCCGAAGCAAATATCCTTAAGGCCATATTCTCCGTCGAGCACCACCGAGGCAAGGGCATCTTCTTTGGCGTCGCCAAGAATCGCCTTTACCATTCTTAATACCGCTGCCGAAGGAGCAACATAAGCGCTGCCGCTGCCTAAGGCAGAAACAATCTGTGCGCCCCGGCTGCGGGTGGCCCTGACTAATTCGGCGATATCCGCTTCATCCAGTAATTCGGAAAGCGGCCGGCCTTTTACCATAGTGAAGCGGGCCATAGGCAACATTTTTTCATTGTGACTGGCAATTACCATTGGTTTTATATCCGAAACCGGACAATTTATTTTACGGGAAATTAAATTAGCGAAACGCGCGGCATCCAGGCTCAAACCCAGCCCAATAACCCTTCGTTTATCGAGACCGGTAGTCTTATACAGATAATAAGTCAGCGTATCAACGGGATTGGTAACGACAATGACAATAGAATCCGGCGCATACTGCTTAACTTTTAAGGAAATGTCTTTGATAAGGCGGGAATTCTTATTGAGGAGGTCCTGACGGGTTTCTCCGGGTTTACGGGCAAAGCCAGCGGTGACAACGATAATAGCTGCGCCGGCAAGCTGGGAAAAATCATCGGTGCCGGCGCAGCCATTTTGATATTCCAAAAGCCAGCGGGCATCTTCAATGTCAAGGGCCTTGCCTTCGGCAAGGCCCTTGACAATATCAATCAACACCACCTCGGCCAAATTTTCTTGCGCAATGCGCGTGGCCGTAAAACCGCCGACATTACCTGCACCGACTATCGCAACTTTTGGCATATTGCCTGTGCCATCTCCCGCGTACCCACTGCCGTGGGATCATCGCGGTTTTCCTTTAAGTCGTAAGTAACGAACCGGCCTTCCTGAATCACCGCACTTACCGCCTCCTCCAGACGAGTGGCGGCATCCTCTTCGCCCAAATAACGCAGCATAAGTACTGCAGAAATAATCATCGCGGTTGGATTGACCTTATTTTTCCCCGCATACTTGGGCGCTGCGCCATGCACTGCCTCAAAAACCGCGAGGTCCTTACCGACATTCGCTCCCGGGGCAACCCCTAAGCCGCCCACCAGTCCGGCACACAGATCAGAGATAATATCGCCATACAGATTGGGCAGGACCAAAACATCGTAATTTTGCGGCCTTAACACTAACTGCATCGCCATATTATCAACAATTACCTCTTCAAGAGGGATGGTGGGAAATTGCTTAGCCACTTCCCGCGCCGTATCCAAAAACAGCCCGTCAGTAAATTTCATTATATTGGCTTTGTGGACTACGGTGACCTTCTTGCGCCGGTGCCTTAAGGCATAATCAAAGGCAAACTCAAGTATCCTCCGGGATGCGGATATGGAAATCGGTTTTATGCTGACTGCCGAATCCGCTTTTATTTTTTTCTCCTGCAGCCGGTTTATCGTATTTATCAAATCTTGCGTCGAAGCTTCACCCTGTTTAAATTCCACACCGGCGTAGAGGTCTTCGGTGTTCTCCCTGACAATCACCAAATCCACATCTTTAAACCGGGACTGTATTCCGGGAATGGATTTTGCCGGACGAAGACAAGCAAAAAGATCCAGCGCCTGACGCAACTGGACATTGACGGAGCGAAACCCGGTGCCTATTGGCGTGGTAATCGGCCCTTTAATGGCCACCCGGTTTTTCTTAATCGAATCCAAGACCGTCCGGGGAAGCGGGGTGCCAAATTTCTTAATCGCTACCTCTCCTGCCGGCTGCTCATCCCACTGAATCTTAACGCCGGTGGCCTCAACACAGAGCTTAGCGGCCAAGGCCACTTCCGGACCAATCCCGTCTCCGGGTATCAGGGTAACTTTATGAGTCATAGATTTAAACCGCGATGTTTTTTGAAGTGTTCCACTACGCCGCCGTCTTTAAGCAAGGTCTGCATAAACGGCGCGAGCGGCTTTACCTGCAGGTTTTTTTTCGTAGCTAAATCGGTAAGAATCCCCTTATCCAAATCAATCTCCATTCTGTCGCCATCATTAAAAATCGCGGTATCCGCCTCAATGATGGGCAAGCCGATGTTAAAGGCATTGCGAAAGAAGATGCGCGAGAAACTCTTGGCCACCACCCCCACTATCCCCGCGTATTTCATAGCCAAAGGTGCCTGCTCGCGCGAAGAACCCATCCCAAAATTCTCTCCGGCAACAATAATTGATTTACCGGGTATAATCCGGCTTACAAGCTTGGGGTCATAGTCTTCAAAGACATGCTTGGCTAACTCCCGCATATCGGTGATGGCAAACTTATACCGGCCGGAGATGATTAAGTCCGTGTTGATGTTGTCGGGTAGTTTATAGACTTGGCCTTTTAGAATCATAATAATTACAATGAGAATGGGAATGTGTTGTGAGTTTTAATCCTCACCCCCACCACTCACAACTCGACTCACAACTCATAACTCACCCACGCTCAAGATTTATAGCCGCTTAAACTCTTCGGGGTGCTTCGCTTTACTCAGGGCTACATCGTAACTTATGGTTCCGGATTGATAAAGCTCTTTTAGGGACTTGTCCATAGTCTTCATACCCACCGAACTACCGGTCTGGATTGCTGTAGGGATCTGTTCAATCTCCTGCTCACGGATAAGATTCCTTATGCCGGGCGTGGCAATCATAATCTCGGTGGCCAAGACCCTGCCCTGCCCGCTGACATGGGGAAGTAATAGCTGCGAGACCACTCCTTGGATACAATCAGAAAGCTGTAACTTTACCTGTTGCTGCTGATGCGAAGGAAAGACATCAATGATTCTTTCAATGGTTTGCGGCGCATCCGGGGTATGCAAAGTAGCCAATACCAAGTGTCCGGTTTCTGCCGCGGTAAGGGCTGTGGCTATGGTCTCTAAATCCCGCATTTCTCCGACGACAATAACATTAGGGTCTTGGCGCAGGCAATGGCGCAAGGCCTCGGCAAAAGAACGGGTATCGGAAAAGACCTCGCGCTGTTTGATAATGCTCTTTTTGTTGTAGTGGATATATTCAATAGGGTCTTCGATACAAACGATAAGATTGGAGCGTTCATTATTGATAAGATCAATCATCGCGGCCAAGGTCGTGGTTTTTCCCATACCCGTAGGTCCGGTAACCAAGACTAAACCGTTGGGACGGCGCGCCAATTCCGCGACAATGGCCGGAAGACCCAACTCTTCCATACCCGGCACGACCAAGGGTATGCGCCGGAAAGCCGCTTCAACCGATCCTCTCTGAATATGGATATTCACGCGAAAACGATCCATACCGGGCAGAGCCAAAGACAAATCCAATTCGAGGTTATTCTCGAAAAGCGCCTTCTGTTCGTCGGAGAGAAAACTGTAGATCATCTTTTTGGTATCGTCCCGGGTCAAGGGAGGGGCTTTGATCAAACTAAGCTTACCGTCAATCCTCAACACCGGCGGGGTATTCTCGGTCAAATGCAAGTCAGAGGCCTTCTTTTGGATACACAGCATTAAAAGATCCCTTAAGTCCATATTGTCCTCCTCGAAGAAAAAAGTTTAAAGAAACTTACGGGGGTCGGTTATCCTGCCGGTAATCGCTGAAGCGGCAACCGTTGCCGGCGAGGCCAAGTAAATGAAAGCATTAGGATTACCCATCCTGCCTTTAAAATTGCGGTTGGCGGTTGAAATGACCACTTCTTTATCTGCGGGGACGCCGTTGTGGGTGCCCACGCAAGGACCGCAACCGGGCGTGACCAAGGCGGCGCCGGCCTCAACCAAATCCTTAATTATCCCTTTTTTTAAGGCCTCAAGATAAATCGCACGCGAGGCCGGCGCCGCAATCAACTTTACCGTCGCAGAAACCTGGCGACTCCGTAAAACCCGCGCGGCAACTGCCAAATCATCCAGACGACCATTAGTGCAGGTGCCTATAAATGCCTCGTCTATCTTAACCGCTTTGAGCTTTGTCGCTGCCGTAACATTATCTACGGT
The DNA here is from genome assembly GCA_049324655.1 of Candidatus Omnitrophota bacterium. Classification (GTDB taxonomy): domain Bacteria; phylum Omnitrophota; class Gorgyraeia; order JAUYCX01; family JBMONJ01; genus JBMONJ01. Next base: position 9,336 of record JBMONJ010000050.1, read on the forward strand.
ATGCGGCTGGGCTACCTGCGGGGTTAACTTAGAAACATTATACCGCTTTACCTTACAATAGGAAGCATTTTTGTCGGCTTTTTGCGGGTGAGGTTTTCTTAAAGGGTGATGCCGCTTAAGCCAATCCCCGGTCTTTTGGTCACATTCTAAGATTAAGGCCTTGGCGCCGGATTCAATAGCCATATTACAAATCGTGAAACGGCCGTCCATACCTAACGCATCAATAACTTCACCATAGACCTCAATGACCTTGTAAGTGGCTCCGTTAGCTCCCAAGTCACCGATTATATAGAGAATAATGTCCTTGGCAAAGACGCCATTGGGAAGTTTGCCCTCGAGGATAATTTTTATGGTTTCCGGCACGCGAAACCAATTCTTTCCCGAGGACAAGGCAATGGCCACATCGGTTGAGCCCATGCCTGTGGCAAAGGCATTTAACGCCCCGTAGGTGCAGGTGTGCGAGTCTGCGCCCACTATTAAGTCTCCGGGAAGAATCTTTCCGCTCTCCGGAATGACCTGATGACAAACCCCGCAGCCAATATCAAAAAGGTCCGTGCCCTGTATCCGGGAAAATTCCCGCATCCGTTTATGTACTGCGGAGACACCTTGATTGGGGCTGGGTGCGCTGTGGTCAATGACCATACAGAACTTGTCTTTGTCAAAGACACGCGCACTTCCCAACTCGGCCATCCGGTCAATAATAATATTGCTGGTGCCGTCCTGCCCAAAACAGAAATCCACCTTGCATATCGCCAGCTCACCGGCTGATACCCCACGCCCGGCGTGGCTGCTTAAGATCTTTTCGGCAATCGTTTTACCCATTCGCGTATGCGCTTACACCCCTTTTCAATCATCCCGCAATCTACGCAAAAACTCAACCTTACAAACCGGTCATTGCCAAAGGCGGCACCCGGAATCAACGCCACTTTTTCCTCTTCCAAAATCCGCTTGGCAAATTCAAACGAACCTATGCCGGTCGAAGAGATATCGCAGAAAACATAGAAGGCGCCTGATGGACGGATACAGCTTAATCCCGCCGCATCGAGACATTTAAGCATACAGTCCCGGCGTTTGGCAAACTCCTGCTGTAAATGAAGGGTACCTTCTTGCGGCGCTTCGAGTGCGGCCAGGGCCGCCTTCTGACTGATAGAGGTAGGATTGGAGGTTGAGTGATCCTGCAATTTGCTGATGGCCTTGACGATTTCTTCGTCTGCCGCCAAATAGCCTATTCGCCAACCGGTCATAGCAAAGGCCTTGGAGGTGCCGTTAACGGTAATCGTCAAGTCGTAAATAGCTTTCCCCAGCGAGGCAATGGAGATATGCTCTGCATCGTCGTAAACAAGCTTCTCATAAATCTCGTCGCTTAAGACAAAAATTTTGTGTCTTACGCAGATGTCGGCAATTTTTTCTAATTCTTCTTTGCAGTAAACGCAGCCGGTAGGATTGGAAGGTGAGTTAAGAATCAAAAGTCGGGTCTTGCCGGTAATCGCCCGCTCTAAATTCTTGGGATTGATTTTGAAATTGTCAGCGGGTAAGGTTTCTAGAATAATCGGTTTGGCCTCGGCAAGCTTAACCATTTCCGGATAGCTTACCCAATAAGGCGCGGGGATAATGACCTCTTCCCCGCGGTCAAGCAAAACTTGAATGCAATTGTAAATGGAATGCTTGGCGCCGCAGGAGACTACGACTTGGGAAGGCGAATAAATAAGGTTGTTGTCCTTCTCGAACTTAAGACAGATCGCCTGTTTTAACTCGGGGATTCCAGAACTCGGGGTGTACTTGGTGAACCCCAGTCGGATAGCATTGATTGCGGCTTCTTTGATTTCTTCTGGTGTATCAAAATCCGGTTCGCCGGCGCCGAAATTAACGACATCCAAGCCTTCCTGACGCAGCTGCTTTGCCCTTGCGGTAATTTCCAGAGTCGAAGAGCCCGCAATGTCCTTAATTCGCGCAGCAACTCTCATGAAGAAAAACCTTTTTTATTTCTGATCCCGGGGCCGCTTAAATAGCTTACGAAAACCACCAAACAGTTTTTTCTTGGGCGCTTTTTCTACTTTGGGCTTTCCCGCCGCCGGTTTTTCTGCTTCTTTAGGTTTTTTCGGCGGCCTTTCCTTTTTCTCCGTAGGTGCTAGCGGCACTTCTTTCACCTCAGGCTGGCCAGGAGCCGGCAGCGGTGTCGTCTTTTCTTCGACTACCGGCGCCTCTTTTGGTGCGGCCGTCTTTTCGGCTTTGGGCTTGATAATCTTTCTCTTTTCCTTGATAACCCGGTCAGTAAGCTCTAAGACTACCTTCTGCGCGCCATCTCCCCGACGCTGCAATAAGTAAAAAATCTTGGTAAAACCGCCGTTGCGGTTCTTGTAGCGCGGGGCAACCTCCGCAAAAAGCCGCTTTACAAGGCTATGATCGCAAAGTATCGCAAAGGCCATCCGGCGTGCGGACAAGCTGCCATCTTTACCCAGACCTATCAGACCTTCTACGGTCTTACGGGCCAGCCGGGCCTTGGCTGCGGTAGTTACTATCCGTTCGTGAGTTAGTAGTGCCCGCGACAAATCGCGCAAAGTCGCCTTTTTCAGAGAGGTGAATCTTCCTAAATGTCGGGAGTCCTTGCGATGGCGCATATTTTATTCTTTCTTTTTCAGTTTCTTTAAATCTACCTTCATCCCTAAAGAAAGCCCCATACCTTTTAATAATTCGTTTATCTCGGCCAAAGACTTCTTACCAAAATTCCTGAAACTCAATAATTCGGTCTCGGTCTTTCTGACCAAATCGCCGATGATTTTGATATTGGCCTCGCGCAGACAGTTTGAACTCCTTACCGAAAGTTCCAATTCGGAAATCGGCAGGCGCAGCTTTTCATACAGGGCGCGCTCTTCAGCAGTAATCTCTTCCTCCTCGACCTCTTCTTCGGGAAGCTGGCCAAAGTTTACGAACACATCCAAATGGCGCTGCAAGATATTCGCCGCATACAAGAGCGCCTCTTTGGGGTTAACCGCGCCGTTGGTGAATATCTCTAAGATGAGTTTGTCGTAATCGGTGCGCTGGCCCACACGGGTGTTCTCTACATAATAGTTGACCTTTTTTACTGGCGTGAATATCGAATCAACGGCAATCACCCCGACTGGCTGGTCATCCTTTTTATTTAACTCCGCGGGTACATAGCCGCGGCCGCGGGAGACTTCCATCTCCACATTAAACTTGGTATCGCGGGTAAGCGTGGCAATATGTTGTTGAGGACTTAAGATCTCAATGGTCTCGTCGCAAATGATATCCTTGGCCTTTATCTCGCCTTTTTTCTCGGCCTTGATATAAATCGTTTTCGGCGTCTTGGAATGCGACCTTAAGACTAACGATTTGATATTCAGGATGATCTCGATCGTATCTTCCAGTACTCCGGGGAGGGTCGAGAACTCATGCTGCACACCCTCTATCTTTACCGAGGAGACGGCACTGCCTTCAATGGATGATAGAAGGATCCTGCGTAAAGAATTACCAAGGGTAACCCCATAGCCCCTTTCAAACGGCTCGGCAACAAATTTTCCGTAACCCGAGTTGTAAGTAGACTCATCGCACTCTAACCGCTTGGGCATCTGGAAATCTTTCCACTTAATCCCCATCTTCTCTGTCTCCTTCTTTATTTAGAATACAACTCAACGATCAATTGCTCGCGAATGGGCAAACCGATATCTTCCCTTTCCGGTAGCCTTAAAACCTTGCAGGAATGTTTTTCAAAGTCTACTGCCAGCCAAACCGGAACCCCGCGTTCCTTGGAGGCCTCGAGATTTTCCTTAAGGTTGCTTAGTCCCTTTTTTAAAGTGCGCAACTCAATAAAATCATCCTTCTTAACCAAATAAGAAGGGATGTTGACCCGGCGGTTGTTAACATAAATGTAATTATGACCTACCATTTGTCTGGCCTCAGTGCGCGAGGTCGCAAAGTGCGACTGAAAGATAACATTATCCAGACGGCGCTCCAGATATTGCAAAAGCATTTTGCCGGTTACGCCCTTGGTCTTGGCTGCCTTGGCAAAATAATTCCTAAACTGCTGTTCCTGCAAACCGTAAATCCGCTTGACCTTTTGTTTTTCCCTAAGCTGCAAGGCGTAGTTGGAAAGCTTGGGCCTTAGCTGACCATGTTGACCGGGCGCAAATTGCCGTCGGGTAAATGCGCACTTGGGTCCGCTACACCTTGCTCCTTTAAGAAAAAGCTTCATCCCTTCGCGTCGGCATCTGCGACAATCTGCTCCTGTATATTTTGCCATATCCTTAACCTTTTTTACACCCGACGCCGCTTGCGCGGCCGGCAGCCGTTATGCGGCACCGGGGTAATGTCCTTGATAGAAGTAATATTCAATCCTCCGGCCTGTAGAGCGCGAATCGCCGACTCCCGGCCCGAGCCCGGACCTTTAATCAGAACCTCCACCGTTTCTACCCCGAGCTCCTTGGCCTTTTTCACTAAATCGGTTGCGGCTACCTGCGCGGCAAAGGGCGTGGATTTTTTAGAGCCGCTGTACCCCACAATGCCCGGACTGGACCACGCCAGAATATTTCCCTGCTTGTCCGCCAGACTCACAATAGTATTGTTGAAAGTAGCCTGAATATGCACCACGCCGCTGGTTACTCCGGCTAAGGCCTTCTTCTTTTTCTTTAATTTATCCTTTGCCATAACTATGCCTTTTTCTCCTCTTTCTTAATCACGCTTATAATCCGGCGCGGCCCTTTGCGCGTGCGGGCATTGGTTCGGGTCCTTTGACCCCTTACGGGCAGGCCCTTTTTGTGTCTTGAGCCGCGATAACTCCCGATGTCAATCAGCCGCTTGATATTCGCACCCACCTCCCGGCGCAAATCGCCCTCGACCTTATAGCCTTTTTGTATGACTGAGGTTATCCGTGCCACTTCCTCGTCGGTCAAATCCTTGGCGCGCTTGTCCGGACTAATATTGGCCTCTTTTAAGATACGGTTTGCCAAAGCCCGGCCCACGCCGTAGAGATAACACAATGAAATCTCAATACGCTTTTCTTTTGGTAAGTCAACACCTAATATTCTGGGCATTTTTCCTCTTTAACCTTGTCTTTGCTTATGTTTGGGATTAGTGCAAATCACCCTCACCCGGCCTTCACGACGGATAATCTTACAGCGGTCGCAAACCTTTTTTATTGACGATCTGACTTTCACTTAGTACTCCTTATTTGCAGCGGAAAATTATCCTGCCCCGGCTCAAATCGTAAGGCGACAGCTCCATCTTCACCCGGTCACCGGGTAGTATCCGTATAAAATTCATCCTAATTTTTCCCGAGATATGCGCTAAAACCTTATGGCCATTATCCAGTTGCACCCTAAACATAGCATTGGGCAAGGATTCCAGAACTGTGCCTTCAACTTCGATTAATTCCTCTTTGGCCATTTATCTTTCCGTCTTAGGCGGTGAGGATTTCCGGACCGTCGGACAATATTGCCACGCAATGCTCAAAATGGGCCGAAGGTTCACCGTCGCGGGTAACCGCCGTCCAGCCGTTTCCTACAATCTCAACTTGCCAAGTGCCGGCGTTTACCATTGGTTCAATGGCTAAGACCATGCCTGCTTTAAGCCGCACTCCTTCATGGGCCTTGCCGAAGTTGGGCACCTCCGGGTCTTCATGCATGTTCTTACCAATGCCATGACCCACAAAATCTCTCACCACGGAAAAACCCTGCGACTCTACGAAACCCTGTATTGCCGCGGAGATATCGCCCAGATGATTGCCGTCGCGCGCCTTAAGAATTCCCAATCCCAAAGCCCTTTTGGTGGCGACAACCAATCTTCGCTTCAAATCATTTACCCGGCCAATTTCCACGGTAAACGCGGCGTCGGAGAAAAAACCGTCTAAATTTATTCCGATATCTACGCTGACAATATCGCCTTCAATTATCTCTCTCTCGCCGGGGATCCCATGCACGATTTCTTCATTCACCGAAACACAGGCATTGGCCGGGAAACCCCGATATCCCTTAAAAGCGGGGATCGCCGCATTTTTACTTATGAGCTCTTCGGCAATCCGGTCAATGTCCCGCGTCTGGATGCCGGCGCGAATTTGCGGCCTTAGCTCACCCATTATCCGCGCCAATAACCGACCGGCAACGCGCAACTTGTCAATTTCCTCTCTATTCTTTATCTCGACCAATGGATTTTAAAATAGTCACTAGATAAGTATATACCTCGCGAGCATCCCGGTCGGCATTAACCTTTTTTAAAATCCCCTGCTGTTGGTAGTAACCAACCACCTTGGCTGTGGACTGCTGATAAACCTTAAGCCGGTGGGTAATGGTTTCTTCTTTATCGTCGCTGCGCTGGTAAAGCTCCCCCGCGCACTTATCGCAAACCCCGGCTTTCTTAGGAGGCATATTCTGAATATGGAAATTTGCCCCACAGTTTTTGCACACCCTTCTGCCGGTAAGCCGCTGCAAAATGACCGCCAGACTGGCTTCCAAATAAATCACCGCGTCAATTTTGGCCTGATGCGCTTTAAGCATAACCTCAAGACTTTCCGCCTGCGCCTCATTGCGGGGAAAACCGTCGAGAACAAAACCCTGACCAAAGGAATTTTCAAAGACCTTTTTTTCAATCATCCGGGTCACTAATTCATCTGGCACGAGTTCACCGGATTGCACATAGGATTTGGCCTGAATCCCTAACGCAGTGCCTTTTTTCATCTCCTCGCGCAGCATCTCGCCAGTGGAGATGTGCATCAGTTTCAAGCCCTGACTCAAAAGTACTGCTTGAGTGCCCTTGCCAGCTCCCGGAGGACCTAACAAAACCAAGTTCATCGCCGGCCCCGGATCCTACCGGATTTCATAAAGCCTTCGTAATGACGCATCAAGAGATGGGATTCGATTTGCTTCATTGTATCCAAGACCACGCCCACGATAATCAGAATACCGGTGCCGCCGAAAAAGGATGCCACCAGATAAGGAACCCCCAAAGAAGCCATTATCAAATCCGGCAAGACAGCAATTAAAACTACAAACAAGGCCCCAGCCAGAGTGATTCGGGTCATCACAAAATCCAAGAATTCCGCCGTGGGCGCGCCCGGCCTTATCCCGGGAATAAACCCGCCGTATTTCTTCATATTCTCCGAGACATCCAGCGGATTAAAAACAATGGCCGTGTAGAAATAACAGAAGAAAATAATCAACAAGGCATACACTACCGTATATAACAAATTACCTCTTACCAACGAGGCAGCAAATTGCTGAAACGCGGGTATGGGGATAAAGCTGGCGACAGTAGCCGGAAAAAGAATGATGGATTGAGC
>JBMONJ010000051.1:0-16414 GCA_049324655.1 Candidatus Omnitrophota bacterium
TTTGGAATATTTTATTTCTACTCACGGCGCGCGCAAAGGTCTTGCCGATACCGCACTTAAAACTGCCGATGCTGGTTATCTTACCCGGCGCTTGGTAGATGTGGCACAGGAACTCATAATCAGTGAAGAGGACTGCGGGACGCTTAACGGAATCACAGTCTCAGCCATCATCGAGGGCGACGAGGTGGTGGTAAGTCTTAAAGAGCGAATTACCGGACGCGTAGCCTTGGATAATATCGTAGATGTGATTACTGACGAGCTGATCGTTGAGGCAGGAAAAGAGATTAGCACGGAGAAGGCCGAGTTTATCGAACAATTGGGTATGGAAAAGATTCGGATTCGCAGCGTCTTGACCTGTGAGTCTGAACGCGGAGTCTGTGCCCGTTGTTACGGACGCAATATGGCCACGCAGCGTTTAGTGGAAGTGGGCGAGGCAGTAGGGGTGGTTGCGGCCCAGAGCATCGGCGAGCCCGGCACCCAGCTGACGATGAGAACTTTCCATATCGGAGGTACGGCCAGCCGGGTGGTTGAGCAATCTTTTCTACGCGCCAAGAACAAGGGTATCTTAAAATATCATAATCTGCGCGTGGTCATACTCAAGAATGAATATGTAGTTTTAAACCGTAATGGTGCGGTAAGCATTAACGACACTCAAGGCCGGGAGTTAGAAAGGTATCCGGTTCCGCAGGGTGCCTTTATTTCGGTGGCAGAAGAAAGCGAGGTTCCCAAGGCCGCGGTATTTGTGCATTGGGATCCGTATACCATTCCGATTCTTACTGAGGTTGAGGGTGAGGCAAAGTTTGAGGACTTGAAAGAAGGCATTACCATGCGCCAGGAGTTGAATAATCTCACCGGTGTCGTGGAAAGAATTGTCGTTGAGCATAAGCAGGAATTTCAGCCGCAGGTGATTATCTCTAATGATAAAGGCGAGATTTTGGGGATTTATCCCATTCCTGTGGGCGCGCATATTTTGGTCAAAGACGGCCAGAAGGTGGCAGCGGGAGAACTTTTGGCCAAGATTCCCCGCTTGGTGGCCAAGACCCGGGATATCACCGGAGGGTTACCCCGCGTCGCCGAGTTATTTGAGGCGCGCCGTCCCAAGGACCCGGCATTAATCAGCGAGATCGACGGCTTTGCCGAATTCGGCGAGAATAAAAAAGGTCAGCGTTTAATTATTGTGAGAAGTGAAACCGGGATGAAACGGGAATATCTAATTCCCCACGGAAAGCATCCTAATGTCTATAAAGGGGATCGTATCGTTGCCGGCCAGCAACTTACCGAGGGGCCGGTGGTGCCGCAAGAGATACTCAGGGTCTGCGGAGACAAAGCCCTGCAGGAATACCTGGTCAACGAGGTGCAGGAAGTTTACCGTTTGCAAGGTGTGCGCATTAATGACAAGCATATCGAGTTAATCATTCGCCAGATGCTTAAGAAGGTAAAAATCGAGGAGTCCGGAGAAACGGAATTTCTCTCCGGACAGTATGTCGATAAAATAGATTTCCAGAAAGAGAATTCCCGCGTGCTCAAGAAAGGCGGCAAGCCAGCCTCGGCCTCGCCGCTATTGCTGGGCATCACCAAGGTTTCCTTGACGACGGACAGTTTTATTTCCGCGGCGAGCTTTCAGGAAACCTCGCGGGTTTTGACCGACGCTGCCTGTTCTGGACGACGCGATGAGTTAATGGGATTAAAGGAAAATGTTATTGTGGGTCACCTTATTCCGGCGGGCACGGGTTTCCGTGAACACCGCAATTTTAACTTGGTGAAGCATGCCGACAATATTACAGCTGATAAGAAAGAGCCGCAGCCCGAAGCGAAAAAAGAGTAAATCGCCGGCTTTAAAGGGATGTCCGCAGCGACGCGGCGTCTGCATCCAAGTAAGGACGATGACTCCTAAGAAGCCCAACTCGGCCCTGCGTAAGATTGCCAGGGTGAGACTGACCACTGGGATTGAGGTAACTAGCTACATCCCCGGCGAGGGCCATAATCTTCAGGAGCACTCTATTGTCTTAGTAAGGGGCGGTCGGGTAAAGGATTTGCCGGGTGTGCGCTATCATATTGTAAGAGGGACGCTGGACGCGGCCGGAGTAAATCAGCGCAAGAAATCCCGCTCCAAGTACGGGGCAAAGCGGCCCAAATAATTTCTATAAGAGGAATTTATGCGCCGAAGAAAAGCAGTCAAAAGAGAAACCTTACCCGATCCGAAATTTAACAGTAAGATTGTCTCCCGGTTTATCAATATGGTGATGGAGCGGGGAAAGAAATCCCTGGCCGAACGTATAGTTTATGACGCCATGGCCATGGCGGCACAAAAGACCGGCGAGACAGATGCGATGAAGCTTTTTAACAAGATTATTGAGAATGTCCGGCCGCGGTTAGAGGTAAAGCCAAGGCGGGTGGGCGGCGCCACTTATCAGGTTCCTATCGAGGTCAGCCAAGCGCGGGGAACTTCTTTGGCCTTGCGTTGGATACGGGATTATGCCCGGGCTAAAAAAGGCCGGCCAATGGTGGAAAAACTATCTGAAGAATTAATTGCGGCTTACAAGGGTGAGGGTTCAGCCATTAAAAAACGTGACGATACGCATAAGATGGCCGAGTCCAACAAGGCCTTCGCGCACTTCAGATGGTAAATACAATATCGGCAGTGATTACATCTATGAAAATGCTAACACTGTCAACCAAAATTGTTCTTTAATATAAAATAAACCACAACTGATAACTTTCTGGCTAAAGCTACGGTAGCCTTAGAGTCACCCTTTTTGTCTTTGATTCTCTGATAGAATTCATGGAGAGGGCCTTTGTATAGATGAGGTTGGTTAGCTGCTTCAATGAGTATCCATCTTAGATACTTAGAGCCTTTATTGCCAATTGGACCATGAAATGTTCTTTCCGCTGAGGATGAAGTAGAGGGAACGAGGCCACAGTAACTTGAGAAGTGTTTACTGGAATAAAAGCGCGTTATATCACCAACTTCGCACTTAATGAGCATTGCCGAATAAGAACCGATGCCGGGAATAGTCATTAACTGTTGAGTATCAGGAGAGTCTTGAGCTAATCTATCAATAAGAGCCGATACTTCTTTGATAAGCATAGATAAATTCTCTAAGGCCGTAAGATATCCGTTTAAGGAAAATCGAGACGTATTATTCGTAGACTCGACTGCAACGGTAGACTTGTCATCCAAGGAAGAGAAAAAGTTCTTCAGCTGTGTGTTGGGTAACTTGGTTTGTTTTAACAATTGACCTTGTTCATTCATAACCGTAACATAAGAACTGTGTTTGTGTAAATCAACACCGCAGTATAACATGGCTACACCTCCTTTTTGGTTAGCTGGGTTAAGTCCTACTTTATTTTACCCATTACCATTTGGATGGTGTTAGCCTTTTCATAATATCAGTGATGAATTTGGGCAATGAGCCGACTATCACTGTAATCGGCTTTTTATCATTGTAATCATTGTAAAAAAATGGCCAGAGATTTTGCATTAGATAAAGTAAGGAATATCGGAATCGTGGCGCATATTGATGCAGGCAAGACCACGACCACTGAGCGCATCCTTTTCTACACGGGACTGATCCATCGCATGGGCGAGGTGCACGAAGGCACCACTACCACTGACTGGATGCCGCAGGAGCAGGAGAGAGGAATTACCATTACCGCGGCAAGCATCACCTGTTTCTGGAAGGATATTAAGATTAATGTGATTGATACGCCCGGTCATGTGGATTTTACCGTGGAGGTTGAGCGTTCTTTAAAGGTCTTGGACGGAGCCGTGGTTATTCTTGATGCGGTAAACGGGGTAGAGCCGCAGAGCGAAACGGTCTGGCGTCAGGCTGACCGCTACCATGTCCCGCGTCTGGTTTATATCAATAAGATGGACCGCGTGGGCGCAAACTTTGAGGAATGCGTCAAGCATATTAAAGACCGCCTCGGCGCAGTGGGTGCGCCAATTCAATTGCCCTTTGGCAGCGAAGACAAATTCGCCGGTATAATTGATCTTATCGAAGAGAAATTAATTACTTACCAAGACGAGTTGGGTACGCAGCCGGTTAGCGCAGCTATCCCCAAGGAGTTGCAAGTTAAAGTGACTCGCGCGCGGAATTTCCTCATTGAGAAACTCGCCGAATTGGATGATGAAATGATGGACCGTTTCATCCACGGCAAAGAGATTACCAATCTCCAGATAAGAACGGCGATCAGAAGACTGACTCGCTCCAACACTTTTGTCCCTATTCTCTGCGGTTCTTCTTTTAAAAATAAAGGTGTGCAACTTTTGATCGATGCAGTATGCGAATATCTGCCTTCGCCAGCAGACTTGCCGGTGATTAAAGGTGTAGACCCGGAGACCGGTGAATATGAAGAGAGGACGGCGATTGACCAGGCGCCGTTCTGCGCCCTGTGCTTTAAGATCGCTACTGATCCGTATGTCGGAAAATTGTTTTATCTAAGGCTCTACTCGGGTGCATTAAGTTCGGGCACTTATGTTTATAATGCTTCGCAGCGTATCAAAGAGCGGGTGAATAAATTAGTGCGTATGCAGGCCAACAAACAGGAGATTTTGTCGGATGCCTTTACCGGCGACATCGTGGCCGCGGTCGGCTTAAAAGATACTAAGACCGGCGATACCCTTTGTGACGAAAAGCTGCCAATCATTCTTGAGCAGATGCGTATCCCCGAGCCGGTTATTTATATGGCCATTGAGCCGAAGAGCAGGGCGGATCAGGAAAAATTGGGAATTTCTTTAAGGAAATTTCAGGATGAGGACCCTTCATTTCGGGTTACCTATAATTCTGAGACCGGAGAAACGATTGTAGCGGGAATGGGCCAGCTGCATCTGGAGATTATCGTTGACCGTATGCTGCGGGAGTTCAATGTTGAGGCAGCGGTGGGTAAGCCACAGGTGGCGTATAAAGAGACCATTACTCAGAAGGTCGTAGCAGTGGGCAAATATATCCAGCAGACCGGTGGCCGGGGGCAATACGGGCACGCGGTGATTGAGATGGAGCCGGCAGAAGAGCCGGGCAAGGGAATTGAATTTGTTGACCGGATAAAGGGCGGCGCCATTCCCCGTGAATTCATTAAGCCCGTTAAGGAAGGGATTATGCAGGCGGCCAAAAACGGCAGTCTCGCCGGATTCCCGGTTACTGATGTCAAGGTTACTTTGGTTGACGGCTCCAGTCATGAAGTGGATTCCAGCGAAATGGCCTTTCAAATGGCCGGGGCCATGGCTTTTAGTGACGGCTTAAGAAAGGCCAAGCCGATTCTTTTAGAGCCGATTATGGATGTGGAAGTGGTAGTGCCGGAAGAATATTTAGGCCAGGTAATCGGTGATTTAAACAGCCGCCGCGCCAGAATAATCGCCATTACCAAGCGGGCCAACATTAAGGCGGTGCGGGTTAATGTTCCGCTCGCCGAAATTTTTAATTACGCGACTGCCCTGCGTTCTCTGAGTCAAGGCAGGGCATCCTATACAATGGAGCCCTCATTTTATGCTGAGGTGCCTGCATATATAACGGAGAAGATCGTCGGCAGTTCGCCGTTTACCGTGCAGCGTTCGGCACGGTAATACAAAAAAGGGGGAGGGAAAAATGGCAAAGGATAAGTTTGTAAGAAGCAAGCCCCATGTAAATATCGGCACCATCGGTCATGTTGACCATGGCAAGACCACGCTTTCTTCTGCCATTACCATGGTGCTGAATAAACAAGGCTTGGCTGAGGCAAGGGCGTACGATACTATTGACAATGCACCCGAAGAAAAGGAACGCGGCGTTACCATTAACATTTCACATATCGAATACCAGACCGCCAGCCGGCATTACGCGCATATTGACTGTCCGGGCCATGCTGACTACATTAAGAATATGATTACCGGTGCGGCGCAGATGGATGGCGCGATTTTGGTGGTCTCGGGTGCTGACGGCCCAATGCCCCAAACCCGAGAGCATATCCTCTTGGCCCGTCAGGTCAATGTCCCGGCCATCGTGGTGTTTATGAATAAGACGGATATGGTCGAAGACAAAGAGCTTTTGGATCTCGTGGAATTGGAGGTGCGGGATCTTTTAACCAAATATAAGTTTCCCGGAGACAAGACCCCAATCATCCGCGGCAGCGCTTTAAACGCGATGAATTGCGGTTGCGGTAAGGATACCTGTCCGCACTGCAAGCCGATATTGGATTTAATGAAGGCAGTGGACGAGTTTGTCCCGAATCCGATAAGAGACTTTGACCGGCCGTTTATGATGGCCGTGGAAGATGTCTTTTCTATTTCCGGTAGAGGTACCGTAGGCACCGGCAGAGTAGAAACCGGAAAGATAAAAGTCGGCGAAGAAGTGGATATTGTCGGTCTGCGCCCGGAGATCCGCAAGAGCGTGGTCACCGGAATCGAGATGTTTCGTAAGCTGCTCGATGAGGGTCAGGCCGGTGATAATGTGGGGATTCTGCTAAGAGGTATTGAAAAGAACGACTTGGAAAGAGGGATGGTTTTGGCCAAGCCCGGCTCCATCACCCCGCATACCAAGTTTAAGGCACAGGTTTATGTACTGACCAAGGAAGAGGGTGGGAGGCATACGCCATTCTTTACTGGTTACCGTCCGCAGTTCTATTTCCGGACTACGGATGTTACTGGCTCCGCAACTTTGCCTAAGGGCGTAGAAATGGTTATGCCCGGAGATAATGTGGAGTTGGAGGTCGAGTTGATTACACCGGTCGCTATGGATAAGGAATCCCGCTTCGCGATTCGCGAGGGGGGGCATACCGTTGGCGCGGGCGTAGTTTCCGAGGTTATTAAATAAGCAGCATACTTTTTGAACATGCAGAAGATACGTATAAAACTTCGCGCGTACGATCATCGTTTGCTCGATCAGTCGACACAGGAGATTGTAGAGACCGCCAAGCGGACCGGGGCCAAGGTTTCCGGCCCCATTCCTTTGCCGACTAAGCGGGAATTGTACACGGTCTTGCGCTCGCCGGTAATTGATAAGAAATCCCGCGAGCAATTTGGCATTGCCACGCATCGCCGGCTGTTAGAGTTGATTGAGCCGACCTCAAAGACCATTGATGCCTTGCGCAAACTTAATCTGCCTGCCGGGGTAGATGTGGAGATTAAATAATGGCTACGGGTCTCTTGGGAAAAAAACTCGGGATGACGCAGGTTTTCGACGGCCAAGGCCGCTTGGTTCCGGTGTCGGCTATAGAGGCCGGTCCCTGCCTGGTGCTGGAAATCAAGAACGGCCCTCCCCCGAAGGTCAAGTTGGGATTTCAGCCCAAGAAGGAGGCCCGCCTTAAGAAGCCGCAGCTGGGTTTTTTTCAGAAACTTAAGCTTAAGCCGCTTTCCTTTGTACGCGAGTTTCCCCTTGGCGAAGCCAAGGATCTCCAAGTCGGTCAGGAACTCAAGGTAGATATATTTAAGGAAGGCGAATACGTGCACGTGACCGGAACCTCCATCGGAAAAGGTTTCCAGGGCGGTGTAAAGCGTTGGGGCTGGAAGGCCGGAGATATGACTCACGGGTCGACGTCTCATCGGCGGGCGGGCTCCATTGGCTCGAGTACGACGCCCGGCCGTACCATCAAAGGCCATCACATGCCTGGCCACATGGGAAACCGTCAGGTCACGGTCAAGAACTTGCAGATAGTAAAGGTTGACCCGGCAAACAATCTGCTTTTGGTTGAGGGCAGTATCCCCGGCCACAAGAATGCGATGGTGCTTATCAGCCGCTCAGCCAAAAAAATCAAAATTCCGGTAGCGCCGACGGAAACCAAGGCCAAGAAAGACGCCAAGGCCGAGACCATGAAGAAGAAATAAATATGCTTACCTGCTCCTTGTTTAGTTTAAAAGGCGAAGAAATAGAGAAGATGGAGTTGCCCAAGGAAGTATTCGATGGCAAGATCAATCGCCATTTACTTTCTCAGGCAGCAGTAGTCTATCATGCCAACCAGCGTCAAGGAACAGCTTCTACCTTGACACGGGGAGAGGTTTCTGGCGGCGGCAAAAAACCCTGGCGGCAAAAAGGCACGGGCAGGGCGCGGGTGGGCTCTAATCGTTCCCCGCTTTGGCGACACGGCGGGGTAACCTTTGGTCCACATCCGCGGGAGTTTCGCGCCAGCCTTCCGGAACGGATGAAACAACTGGCCTTGCGCTCCAGTTTGAATGATAAGGCCCTCACCGATAATCTGTTGATGCTTGAGACTTTAAGCCTGCCAACGCATAAGACCAAGGATTTTGTGGCTGTGCTTTCCGCGCTGAAGCTCAAGAAGAAAACTTTAGTTCTGATTGACGAAAAAGAAAAAGATATTAAGCTGTTGCGGTCCAGTCGTAATGTTCCTTTCGCGACCTTGCGCCGTGCACAGGATGTAAATGCTATGGAGGTATTGGCGCACGAGAAAGTCCTGATGACCAAGGCGGCGTTAAAAATCCTTACTCAACGAATTAAATAAATGGCTGAGGTATTTGACATAATCAAGACCTTAATCCGCACGGAAAAGGGCACGGTTCACGAGGCCGGAGGCAAATATCAGTTTTGGGTGAATAAAGGCGCCACTAAGCCGGAAATTAAAAAGGCCGTAGAGAAGCTCTATAAGGTGAAGGTTGAGAGAGTAAATGCGATGGTCGTGCCGGGTAAATTAAGAAGGGTGCGCACTATTGCCGGAAAGACCCCGGATTGGAAAAAGGCGATTGTTACCTTAAAAGAGGGAAACAAGATAGAAGTAACATAATAAAGCAGGGAGTAGGGAGTAGGGAGTAGGGAGTAGGGAGTAGGAATGGGAATTAAGAGATTTAAGCCAACCACGCATTCCTTGAGATTCACTGCGATCTCCGATTTTGCGGAGATTACCAAGTCTAAGCCGGAGAAATCTTTGCTCGCGCCTCTAAAACATACCGGCGGCAGGAACTCTACTGGCCGGCTCACCATTCGGCATATCGGCGGCGGGCATAAGCAGAGGTACCGGCTGATAGATTTTCAGCGCACGAAATTAGAGGTGCCAGCCAAGGTGGCAGCAGTGGAATACGATCCCAACCGTTCGGCGCGCATTGCCCTTTTGCAGTATCCGGATAATACCAAGTCTTACATAATTTATCCGTTGGGTCTTAAGGTTGGCGATTCGGTGATCAGCAGTCATAACCCCGACACCGAGATTTTACCGGGGAATTGTCTGCCGTTGCGCAATATCCCTTTAGGCACGGCAATTCACAACCTGGAGTTAGTTAAGGGTAAGGGCGGCCAGATTGTCCGAGGCGCAGGCACCGCAGCGCAGATTACCGCCAAGGAAGGGGATTTCTGCCATGTGCGTTTACCGTCTGGCGAAATCCGATTAATAAATTTAGACTGCCGGGCTACCATTGGTCAGGTGGGTAATGTTGAGCATGAAGCAGTGAGCATTGGAAAGGCCGGTCGGTCGCGTTGGATGGGAAAGCGGCCGAATGTCCGCGGCTCGGCAATGAACCCGCATGACCATCCGCATGGCGGTGGCGAAGGAAAAGCTGGGCAGGGTAATCCGCACCCGGTAACGCCTTGGGGTAAGCCGACCAAAGGTTTTAAGACCCGAAAACCTAACCGCTACTCGGATCAATTTATTATAAAGCGAAGGAAATAAGATGCCGCGCTCGGTAAAAAAAGGGCCATTTGTAGCCCAGCACTTGGTTGAGAAGATAGAAAGGATGCGCCGTCAGGGAACCAAGCAGCCGATTAAAACTTGGTCGCGCGCCTCCACGGTCATCCCGGATTTTGTGGGATATACCATAGCCGTGCACGACGGCAGAAAGCATATACCGGTCTTCATAACCGAAAATATGGTCGGTCACAAGTTAGGTGAATTCGCGCCTTCGCGGATATTCCGCAAGCACGGCGGCGTGAAAGCCAAGAAGGCGCCGGAGAAGACTTAAACGCGAATCGCCGCTAATTAAACGAATTACCACTAATATGATTAGTCGAGCCAAAGGAAGATTTCTTAAGCTAACTCCGAACAAAGTCCGGCAGGTGTTAGATTTAATCCGCGGCAAGGATGCGTCCGAGGGTTTGGCTATTTTGAGCAATCTCAACAAACGACCCGCGGTCTTGGTAAAAAAGATTCTCAATTCGGCTATAAGCAATGCCAAACAAAAGGGAATTGAGTCCGAGCATCTTTATGTCTCCAAGGCAGTCGCGGATAACGGTCCGATATGGAAACGATTCCGCGCGGCTTCCTTTGGCCGCGCCAGCAAGATATTAAAACGGACTTCGCATATCAGCGTGGAACTGGATATGAAGCTTAAATAAGAAAGAAGGCAGAAGTGGGACAAAAGGTCAGCCCCTTACTTTTAAGAATCGGAATTACAAAAAAAGATAAGATCTGGCAGAGCAACTGGTTTGCCGACAAAAAATCCTTTGCCAATTATATTCAAGAAGACTACAAAATCCGCAAGATTATCAAGGAGCGTTTTTCGCAAGCCGCAATTGCCCGCGTTGGCATTGACCGGCTGGCAAATCAAGTAAGGATTCGCATTGCCTCAGCCCGTCCCGGACTGATTATCGGTAAACACGGAGCAGATATTGAAAAGCTGCGCGAGGAACTTAAGGATATCACCAACCGGGAAATGGCCGTGGATATCGAAGAGATAAAAAATCCCGCGCTCGAGGCGCAATTGGTGGGTGAGAATATTGCCTTTCAGTTAGTAAAGCGCGTGGCCTTCCGCCGGGCCATAAAACGGGCGATTGAACAGACGATGTCTGCCGGAGGTAAAGGCATCAAAGTGGTTTGTTCCGGCAGGCTGGGTGGGGCCGAGATGTCCCGTCAGGAATCTTATAAACAAGGCAAGATTCCCTTGGCTACGCTTCGGGCAGACATTGATTATGGATTTGCCGAGGCCTTTACTACCTACGGGCTTATTGGCATAAAGGTATGGATATATAAAGGCGAGGTTCTTCCGGAAAAAAGGAAGGCCAATAATTTTTCCAGCGTATCCAGCGAGGCAAAGAGGTAGCGAGCTATGCCAATGATGCCCAAGAGAGTCAAATATCGCAAGGCCCAGCGCGGCACGCGTGCGGGATTATCTACGCGGGGAAGCGAAATAAGCTTTGGGGAATTTGGCCTCAAGGCTCTGGATAACGGCTGGGTAAAAAATACCCAAATTGAAGCGGCCCGCGTTGCCCTGACCCGGCGCTTGCGTCGCGGAGGTAAGCTGTGGATTCGGGTATTCCCTGATAAGCCAGTTACCAAAAAGCCTGCCGAGACCCGGCAGGGAAAAGGTAAGGGCGACCTGGACCATTGGGTGGCGGTGGTAAAGCGGGGAAAGATAATGTTTGAACTGGGCGGCATCAGCGAAGAGATGGCCCGCTTGAGTTTTCGTCTGGCAGCCTATAAACTGCCAGTCAGGACCAAATTCGTAACCCGCGTGCATTGATAGAGATGAAGATTAAGGAATTAAGAGAGCTATCCGTTGAAGACCTGCAGCAAAAGGAACGGTCATTTAAAGAGGAGCTGTTTAATCTCAATTATCAGCGTCGTTTTGGCCGGGTGGAAAAACCGCATCGCTTTCGTCTGTTGAGAAAAGATATCGCCAGGATACAGACATTAATTAAGGAAAAGGCAAAAGCAAAATAATGGAAAATCAGGCTAGGGCTAAACGTAAGGAAAGGGTTGGAGTAGTCATAAGCGATAAAATGAACAAGACGCGTATTGTACAGGTGGAGCGTCTGGTCAAGCACCCAATGTATGCCCGTATCGTCAGGCAACGGAATAAATTTAAGGCCCACGATGAAACCAATTCCGCCAAGCCGGGGGACAAGGTCAGGATAATGGAGACTCGTCCGCTGTCCAGGGACAAACGCTGGGTAATCACGGAAATCATAAAATAGTCTGGCGATGATTCAACTTAAGAGCGTTTTAGATGTGGCAGATAATACCGGCGCGCGGCAGGCGTATTTTGTCGGCGTGTTAGGCAAAAAAGGCAGCCCCTTTGCCCAGATCGGCGATATTGTCCGGGTTATAGTTAAAGAAGCGGCGGCCGACGCGGCCATAAAAAAAGGCACTAACTCCAAGGCGGTGATTGTGCGCCAGCATTATCCTATCCGCCGACCGGACGGTTCTTTTGTCAGCTTTGACCACAATGCGGTGGTGATGATTGACGACCAGCTTAACCCCAAGGGCACCCGGGTATTTGGTCCGGTGGCCCGTGAACTGCGTGACCGAAATTTTATGAAGATAATCTCCTTGGCTCCCGAGGTGGTATAA
Source organism: Candidatus Omnitrophota bacterium (assembly GCA_049324655.1). Lineage (GTDB taxonomy): Bacteria > Omnitrophota > Gorgyraeia > JAUYCX01 > JBMONJ01 > JBMONJ01. Next base: position 12,205 of record JBMONJ010000051.1, read on the forward strand.
AGAGAAAACTATGTTGAGGATACGACGCGACGATTTAGTTTATGTTTTAAAGGGCAAGGATAAAGGAAAAAAAGGCAAGGTCCTGATGGTCGAGCCCGCCTTGGGAAGGGCACTGGTCGAGAATATCAATCTTTGTAAACGGACTCGGCGGCCCACGCAGGATAACCCCAAGGGCGGCATTGTTGCCAAGGAGGCGCTGATTGCCTTGTCCAGTCTTATGCTGGTATGTAAGCAGTGCAATAAACCTTCGCGTTTTACCACCGTGACCTTAAAAGATGGTTCGCGTTCCCGCAAATGCAAGGAATGTGATGGAGTAATGTAAGATGCTTCCCCGGCTGCAGGAAAAATATTACAAAGAGATCATCCCGGCAATGAAGCAGAAGTTCGGCTTTAAGAACGACCTGCGGGTGCCGCGCCTTAAGAAGATTGTGGTGAATATGGGAATAGGCGAGGCCATCGCGGACATCAAGATTTTAGAAAAGGCAGCTGAGGAATTGGCGACGATCACCGGGCAAAAGCCAGTGATAAGAAGGGCGAAAAAGGCCATTGCCAATTTCAAGATTAAGCAGGGGATGCCTATTGGCATTAAAGTGACCTTGCGCCGCAGGATAATGTATGAATTTCTCGACCGGCTGGTAAATGTGGCTATGCCGCGGATTCGGGATTTTTCCGGCGTGTCTAAGAATGCCTTTGATACGGCCGGGAATTACAACTTAGGCGTAAATGAGCAGGGTATTTTCCCGGAGCTGGAAGTAGACCGCATTACCCGGCCGCAAGGAATGAACATTAGTTTTGTAGTTGAGAGCCGCAGCAAAGAGGAATCTTTAGAGTTGCTGCGGCTCTTCGGTATGCCCTTTAGCAATCCGTAAATTGAGATTGGATAATGGCTAAGACTTCACAAATCAACCGCTGGAAAAGAAAGCCAAAATTCTCAACGCGCAAATATAACCGCTGCCGGATTTGCGGCCGGTCAGGAGGGTATTTGCGTCGGTTTGGGCTTTGCCGGATTTGCTTTCGCGAGCTGGCTTGGAAAGGCCAGATACCCGGCGTAAAAAAGGCGAGTTGGTAATAGGACTTTTGCGGAGAAAACAAAAATGTCAATGAGCGATCCGATTTCCAATATGCTGAATATGATCCGCAATGCTGGCAAGCGTCGGCTGCCAAGTGTGGATGTGCCGGCCTCGAAACTTAACCAGTCCATCCTGCAGGTGTTTAAGGACGGCGGTTATGTGGAGAACTTCCGCTTTATTGAAGACCGCCGGCAGGGCGTTTTACGGATTTATCTTAAGTATATCAACCGCGAGCCAGCGATAACCGGGTTGAAACGGGTATCCCGGCCGGGCTCAAGGGTCTATGCTAGGGGAGAAAAAATCCCCAGCGTTTTAAACGGAATAGGCACCGCAGTCATCTCCACTTCCAAAGGGGTCATTACCGACAAGCAGGCACGGGAGATGAAAATAGGCGGAGAAGTACTTTTGTTTATTTGGTAGAGAGGTTTAGATGTCGCTTATCGGCAAAAAACCCGTATCCTTTCCGAAAGAAGTGAAGGTAACGGTAGAAAATCAGACGATAAAAATCGAAGGGCCAAAAGGAAAACTTAGTCAGGCGCTTCCCCAAGGGATTTCCGTAGATATAAAGGATAATGCCGTGTGGGTAAAAAGGCAGGATGACTCCAAGCAGGATAAATCTAACCACGGCACTATCCGCGCCCTCATCGCCAATATGGTAAAAGGGGTTACCGAGGGGTATGTCAAAGACTTGGAAATTCAGGGCGTGGGTTTTCGCGCGCAGGTTGCGGGAAATGTATTGACGATGAATTTGGGTTTTACGCATCCGGTGAATTTTATTTTTCCTGCGGAAATAACCGTAACCACCACCAAGCCAACCCTGATTAAAGTAGCCGGCATTGACAAATGTAAGGTGGGAGAGATTGCGGCGAACATCCGTAAAATTTATAAGGCCGAGCCGTATAAGGGTAAGGGTATCCGTTATGCCGGCGAGGTAGTGCGCAGGAAACAGGGAAAGGCCGTAACCAAATAACCAATGACCAATGAAAGAGTAGCCAAAAGAATAAGTCGCCATGCGCGGGTGCGTAAAAAGATTGCCGGCACCGGCAGTCAACCGCGTCTTTGCGTGCGCCGCAGTCTGGCGAATTTCTACTGCCAGATTATTGACGATGACAAGGCTGCCACGCTGCTGAGCCTTTCTACTCTAAGCAGAGATTTTCGCCCGGCAATAAAATATGGCGGGAATATCAAAGCGGCTGCGGCCTTGGGTGAGGCGGTGGCCAAAAGGGCGAAAGAAATGGGAATTTCCCGGGTTAGTTTTGATCGTGGTGGATATTTATATCATGGCCGGATAAAGGCCTTTGCCGAGGCAGCCAGAAAGGCGGGTCTGGAGTTCTAAACTATGCGTAGAGATGAAAAAAAATCCATAAGTCAGGAAGCAGTTGAGCGGATTATCACCATTAACCGCGTGGCCAAGGTTACCAAGGGCGGCAAGAAGATGTCTTTTAGCGCCTTGGTAGTAGTGGGCGATGGCAAAGGCAATGTCGGCGCTTGGTTGGGTAAGGCCAATGAAGTTGCCGACGCCATTCGTAAGGGTCTGGCTGGCGCCAAGAAACATATGCAAAGGATTAATCTTAACGGTAGTACCATTCCCCATGAAATCATTGGCCATTTTGGCGCAGCCAGGGTATTGCTAAAACCAGCCTCCGAAGGCACCGGGGTTATTGCCGCTGGGCCGGTGCGCGCAGTCTGCGAAGCTGCGGGCATACGGGATATCCTTACCAAATGTTTGGAGTCAAATAATCCGATTAATGTAATCAAAGCTACTTTGGAAGGGTTTAAGCGGCTTAAGCCGGTCGCCCGAGTTGAGCTGGCAACCACCGAAGTTAAAAATGAAACTTAATGAATTGAAATTTATATCCGGTTCTCGTCGCCGCTGTAGAATTGTAGGCCGGGGCAAGGCCTCAGGCAGCGGAAAGACCTCGGGCCGTGGCCACAAAGGACAGAATGCCCGTTCCGGCGGCGGCACCCGTCCGGGATTTGAAGGTGGGCAAATGCCTCTCCAAAGGAGAATGCCCAAGCGGGGATTTAATACCAAGCGGGAATTGGACTATCAACTGGTTAATCTTAAGAGCCTGACCCGCTTTAAAGAAGCATCAGTGATTACCCCAGAGGTTCTTTTTGAAAAGAGACTGATCCGCGATAAGCAAGGTTTAATTAAGATTCTCGGCGACGGAGAATTGACCAAGCCCTTGACTATCCATTGCCATGCCTTTTCGCAAAGCGCGGCAGAAAAAATAAAAAAGGCCGGCGGGGCAATCGAAGAAATCAGGCAATAAATGTTTTCCGCTTTTGCCAATAGTTTTAAGATACCGGAGTTAAAAAAGCGTATCCTGATTTCCTTGGGGCTTTTGGCGGTTTACCGCGTGGGTTGCTTTATCCCCACCCCCGGTATTGACGGGGCAGCCTTGGCGCAGTTTTTTGCCGGGCTTAAAACCACGCAGGGCGGCGCGCTCTTTGGCATAATCAATATGTTTTCCGGCGGCGCAATGGAGCGCTTGACCATTTTTGCCTTGGGGATTATGCCGTATATCTCCAGCTCCATTATCCTGCAACTCTTGACCGCGATTATCCCGCAGCTGGAAAAGTTAGCTAAGGAAGGCCGGGCCGGTTATCACAAGATAAACCAGTACACCCGTTACGGCACCGTAGGTTTGGCGGTGATTCAATCTTTCTTTATCGCTTTATGGCTGGAGAATCCACAGCGATTTGAAGGGATAAGCGTAGTAAGTTTTCCGGGCTGGGGATTTAGATTGTTGACTATTGTTAGTCTCACGGCAGGAACGATTTTTTTGATGTGGTTAGGCGAACAGATTCAGGAGCGGGGAATCGGCAATGGCATTTCACTGGTAATCACGGCGGGTATTATCTCGCGCATTCCCTCGGCGATTTATGAATTGGTGTTGCAGTTATCACCCAAGTCCGCGGCATTGAGCCGGATAACCCCGGCCACACTAATCATCATGGTAGGCTTGCTCTTTGTGGTGGTCTTTTCCGTAGCTTTGATTACGCAGGGACAGCGCAAAATACCCGTGCAGTACGCTCGACGCATTGTAGGTAGAAAGGTCTATGGCGGACAAAGCACTTATATACCTTTAAGAGTAGACACCTCTGGTGTCATTGCCATTATCTTTGCTCAATCC
>JBMONJ010000052.1:0-1989 GCA_049324655.1 Candidatus Omnitrophota bacterium
TAAAAAGGGTCTTGAGAAAACATGGTTATCCTCCGGATAAGGAAAAGAAAGCCACTGAGACAGTGCTAGAACAGGCTACATTATTGTGCAAAGATTGGGCTGAAAAACCAGCTACCGAAGAGAAATCAGATTTATTCTTTAGCGATGTCATTTCTGACGGAAGTTATCAGGATGGCTGTCTGCCTGTTTATGACCTGCAGGCCGTGGCCACGGCATTTAGAGAACAACCTACGCCCAATATCAAAGGCTGGAAACCGATGCCGGATAAGCGCCATCTTAAAGAGGATATGTTTATTGCGCAGGTAGTGGGCAAATCTATGGAGCCGACTATCCCGGACGGCAGCTGGTGTCTATTCAGGTTTGAGCGCGGTGGTTCACGCAATGGTTTAATTGTCTTGGTTGAATCGCGCTTGGTGTCAGATCCTGAGACACATCAGAGTTTCACGATCAAGCGTTACCATAGCGAAAAAGAAGATCTTGGTAATGGCCAGTGGAGACATAAAAAGATTATCTTATCGCCGGATAACAAAAGCTTTAACGATATTATTCTTGAGAATGTGAACAGCGATAACTTTAGGGTTGTCGCGGAGTTTGTTGTGGTGTTGCCTTAAAAAAAGGATTTATGCTCCCAGCTTACGACCTCAACAAAATCAAATTCGCCACTGACGAGGGAACATTTAAACGCGCGGTGGGTTTGTATGAAGGTGGCAAAGTGACTAAAGTAGAAACGCTGGGAGGATATTATTCCGCTGTTGTCCTGGGAACAGAGTCGTATCGCGTTTCTGTATCAGCCCGGAACTATAAACAAGGCCATTGCACTTGTTATGTTGGGCAGAATGATAGACTTTGCAAGCATATGGTTGCCCTGGCATTGCATGCCGTTTTAGATGGCAAGCCGTTAAGCGAGAAAGACAAGCAGATCTCTATGGATGTTGTATGCAGCAGCCGAAGAGATGAGTTAAGCCAAGATGAACTATTTGCGGTCAAGAAATCTATTACGGATTCCATGAAGTATATGAAGCCGTATTCCGGGCCCTCGCGTACCTGGTTTGCGAATCAAGATTCTTTGCGTGAAGGATGTAACCGGTTGTCAGCTATTATTTCTGATTTGCCAGTCAATAGGCAGTCGGCTGATATTTTGGTCAAATTGCTTTTACGTTTGGAGAAGAAGCTGAGCGTCGGCGGCGTAGATGACTCTAACGGTATAGTGGGAGAATTTGTAGGGGGATTGGTAGCTCTGCTTGAGGAATTTGCGAGAGCCGATTCCTCATGCATCGATGCCTTTGAACCACTTTGCGGGAAAGAATATTGTTTTGGCTGGGAAGATTCGCTTGTGCGTATTTTTGACGAGAGAAAATAGGAATAATTGATAGAGAAGAGATGGCTGAATGAGGGGCAATCTAAAACGAACAGCCAAATTTTACGTGTATATTGTTAAATGCCAAGATGGGACGTATTATACGGGCTATACCAGCGACTTAGAAAACCGTATCCTAGAACATAATAATGGTAAGCGAGGGGCTATATATACCCGATACAAGAGACCTGTAAAACTAGTTTATGCCAAAGAATATAAATATTATAAGTTAGTAGCCCAAGAAGAACGCAGAATAAAAGCTTTAAGGCGTTGGCAGAAGGAAAAGTTAATCAATGGAAAATAAATGTACGCCAAACTCAAAACGGCGGAAAAATCTTTCGCCAAAAAGCGGCGAAACATTTTCTTCGCCTGAGTTCGGCGTGACAACCAGAATTCCTGCAGTTTATATTAAAACTTTTGGCTGACCTTATGCTTTGGCTTTACAATACGCTTTATTCGTTCTTTAAGATTCAATGAATATAAGGCGCCGCGCCTTGGCCGGCGCTCCCGTATCTCGCGTGCTACCGTTCGCCCGCCATAGGTCTGGCGGGCTCACTTGGCGCCCCGCTGGGGCGGGGCTTCGAGCTAATGTTTAAGCGTATCCGATTCGGCTTCTTCGTGTTTGGCGAATT
>JBMONJ010000053.1:0-16328 GCA_049324655.1 Candidatus Omnitrophota bacterium
CGAAGACATTATTAAGTTGGGCGGCATAAATCCGGCCAAGAGCCGGGCTATGCATCTGGAGGATAAGGAATATATTGTTAAAGACGGGGATGTGATTAATTTTAGGTTTAACGTGTAATTTCCAGTCGGAGGCCATTGGAGCAAATGATCAAAGTCAAACGCGCGCTGATAAGTGTTTCCGACAAGACGGGGATAGTGGAATTCGCCAAAGGGCTCAACGAGTTGTCTGTGGAGATTATCTCCACCGGCGGCACCGCCAAGGCCATTAAAGAAGCCGGAATACCGGTTATCGAGGTTTCGGACTATACCGGTTTTCCCGAAATGCTCGACGGCAGAGTCAAGACCTTGCACCCCAAAATTCACGGCGGGCTTTTGGCGCTGCGCGATGATCCCGAGCATATGAAACAGCTTAAGGAACATAATATCGGCCTTATTGATATGGTGGTCATCAATCTTTATCCCTTTGAAAAGGTAACTCAGAAAAAAGATGTCAAGCTTGAAGAGGCCATTGAGAATATTGATATCGGTGGTCCTTCGATGCTGCGTTCAGCAGCCAAGAACTTTAGAAGCGTGGCCGTAGTCTGTAATCCCGCGCGTTACAAGGATATCCTGCGGGATTTAAAAAACAATAACGGCATTATCTCTGATTCCATTCTGGTTAATCTTGCCGTCGAGGTTTTTAATCTTACCAGCCGCTATGACAGCGTAATCTATAATTTTTTGAGCAGTAAGCTGACGCCCAAGGAGCTGACCAAGTTCCCCAAGGATTTGATTTTGCGATTTTCTAAGCTGCAGGATTTGCGTTACGGAGAAAATCCGCATCAGGCCGCAGCTTTTTACGCGGATGCCGACGCGAGAAAGGGCTTGGCTGGCGCAAAACAATTGCACGGCAAGGAGCTTTCCTTTAATAATTTGTTTGATCTTCACGCGGCGGTCGAGATGGTCAGGGAATTTGACTCCCCAGCCGCAGTCATTATCAAACACAATAATCCTTGCGGAGTGGCTGAGGATAAGGATTTAACCAAGGCCTTTTCTTTAGCTTGGGAAGGTGATCCGCTTTCGGCCTTTGGCGGAATAGTCGGTTTAAACCGCAGCGTGGATGAGCGGACCGCCGAGGAAATCTTAAAGAGCGGATTCTTGGAATGCATTATCGCCCCCGATTATGCGCCAGCCGCGCTGGAGCTTTTAAAGGAGAAGAAGAATCTACGGATTATGCAAATGGACTTTAATAACCGCCAAGCCAGAGATATTGATGTCAAGCGGGTCAGCGGCGGAGTTTTGGTGCAGGAAAAAGACGACAAAATGGTTGCAGAAAAAGACCTGAAGGTGGTAACCAAAAAGAAGCCCACACCAAAACAATTAAAAAGCCTGCTCTTTGCTTGGAAAGTAGCCAAGCATGTCAAGTCCAACGCCATTGTGTTGGCCAAAGATACCGCGGCAGTAGGCATTGGCCCGGGTCAGAGTAGCCGGGTGGAAAGCGTAATTATTGCCTCCAGAAAAGCCGGGAAAAAATCCAAGGGCGCGGTCTTGGCCTCGGACGCCTTTTTCCCCAAGCCCGACGGAATCGCTCGGGCTGCCAAGGCCGGGGTAGTTGTCATTATTCAGCCGGGCGGCTCGGTTTCCGATGAGGCAATCATCAAGGCCTGCGATAAACATAAAATCGCGATGGTCTTTACCGGCGTAAGACATTTCCGGCATTAATGAATTATTCCGGGGCAGTACAGTATTTAGAGTCTTTGGTTAATTTTGAAAAGACCGGAGATTTTCCTCGCCATATCTTCTTTAAATTAGCCCGTGTCAAATCCTTTCTAAGTTTAATCGGCAATCCGCAGGCCAATTTGAAAGTCTTGCATATCGCCGGCACCAAAGGTAAAGGTTCTACCTGCATCTTTCTGGCCTATATCTTAAGGGAGGCGGGATTTCGCGTGGGGCTTTATACCTCGCCGCATCTGTCGGATTTTCGGGAGAGGATAAGGATACTAAGACCAGAGGCCAAAGACCTAAGACCAAAGACTGATTTTGAAGGGATGATTTCTCGACGGGAACTTACCCAATATGTTTCCCGGTTAAAACCGGCAGTCGAGCGTTTTAAAAAATTTTCCCGCTTCGGCGAACTTACCTTTTTTGAAGTTTACACTGCGCTGGCCTTTTTGTATTTTAAGGAAAACCAAGTGGATTTCGCGGTATTAGAAACCGGCTTGGGCGGAAGATTGGATGCGACTAATACGGCTGAGGCGTTGGTGGCCGGGATTACGCCGATAAGCTATGAGCATACCGCTATCCTAGGCAAGACACTTGGGAAGATTGCTGGAGAAAAGGCGGGGATTATAAAAGTGCCCCAGTGCCCCAGTGCCCCAGCGCCCCAGTTAGTGGTAAGTGCAGAACAAAGGGCAGAAGCGAAGAAGGTAATTCGCCGCAGATGCCAAGAAGCCGGGGCAAAACTTTTTGCAGTGGGATGGGATATCCGCTGGAAGAAAATTAATGGAGGATTTAAGATAAAGGGCCGGATAGACCATTATCCAAATTTAAGAACGCGGTTAAAAGGCGGACATCAATGCGCCAATGCCGCGCTGGCAGTAGGAATGGTCGAGGCATTGCGGATGGAGGGATTTTCAATCTCCAACTCTGCCATTAAGAAGGGTATTGCCAAAGCGCGCTGGCCGGGCAGGTTTGAGAAAATTGCGAAACATCCGGACATAATCCTCGACGGAGCGCAGAATGTGGCCAGCTGCTGCGCCTTGAAGTTAACGCTACGGGAAAATTATCCCGGGAAGAAGATAATCCTGGTTCTGGGGATTTCGCAGGACAAGGATTTAAAAGGCATTTGCGCTGAATTAAGTTCGGTGGCGAAGAAAATAATTCTGACCCGAGCCGCCAGCCCGCGGGCAACGCCGGTCGAGATTTTGCAAAGATTTTTTCCCGGTAAGGAAACTTATCTTACGCGAAGGGTTAAGTCCGCGGTTGCCTTGGCGCGCCGGCTCGCGGAAAAGAATGATGTGATTCTGGTTACCGGGTCGTTGTTTGTAGTCGGGGAGGCGCGGGAGATTATTAGAGAAAGTTCTTGGTATCGGTATAGGTATCGGTAACGTGACGAATCTTAATGACACTATCGCCGCGATTTCCACTCCCGTCGGGCAGGGAGGAATTGGGATTGTGCGCTTAAGCGGCGGGAACGCTTTAAGGATTGCGGACGCCGTTTTTGTTTCTAAGGACAAGCAAAGACCGTCGGGATTTAAGACTTATACTGTCCACTATGGTTGGGTGATAGATAGAAAATTGAAAATAGAAAATAGAAGGGCGAAGCGAGCATTTATTGACGAGGCGATACTTACGGTAATGCGCGCGCCGCGCAGTTATACCCGCGAGGATGTGGTGGAGATAAATTGCCACAGCGGGATAGTACCGCTTAAGAAAACCTTAGAATTGGTTTTAAGGCGCGGCGCGCGCTTGGCCGAGCCCGGCGAATTCACCCGCCGCGCCTTTTTAAACGGCCGCATTGATTTAATTCAGGCCGAGGCAGTACGGGATATCGTTCAGTCCAAAAGCGAAGCGGCATTAAGGGTAGGTCTAAACCAGCTACAAGGAAGGCTTTCTAAAAATATCCTCAGCGCGCGCGAGCGTCTTTTTGAGGCTTACGCCCATCTGGAGGCCGCGATTGATTTCCCCGACGAGGATATCGAGGTTTCCGGCAGGAATAAACTTAAAAAAGATATTGAGACGGCAGCCGGGGATATCGCGCAATTATTATCCGGTTCCCGTCGCGGCAAGATTCTGCGCGAAGGAATTTTGGTAGCCATTTGCGGCCGGCCCAATGCCGGCAAGTCCTCGCTGCTAAATTGTCTGCTTAAAGAAGAGCGGGCGATTGTGACTCACATCCCGGGCACTACCAAGGATACCATTGAAGAAACTATTAATATTGACGGTATCCCGGTAAGGTTGGTGGATACTGCGGGGATAACCGAGCCTAAGGACTTGATTGAGGAAGAGGCGATAAAACGCAGTAATCAGGCGATTGAAGCAGCGGATATCATTCTTTATCTAATTGACGCGTCAGTAGGAATTTCTAAAGCGGACCGCAAGATTCTCGGAAGATTAGACGACAAAAAGCTGATCATCGTGGTAAATAAAATAGATTTGAAACCCCGGATTAATTCTGCTACATTAAAGAGGTTATGCCAAGGCCGACTGCTAAAGCGCGTAAGCGCGCTTAAGGCAATTGGAATAAGGCAATTGGAAGAGGCATTGGCAAAGGAGATTTGGGGCGGCGGCTTTAAGCCGCGCGAGGATTTACTAATCAGCAATATCCGGCACATTGAGCTGTTGAAAACCGCCCGGGAAGCCGCCGCAGGCGCGCTCTCTGCGCTGAATGACGGCTTATCTGCGGAGTTTATCGGCTGCGAGTTAAAGGCCGCACTTGATGCCTTAGACAGGATAACCGGAAAAGCCTTCGCCGCAGAGTTATTGGATAAAATCTTCGCCGATTTTTGCATCGGGAAATAAAATTATGGACAAGAAGGCAATTGAGTCGGCAGTAAGGACAATTCTTAAGGCCATTGGGGATAATCCGCAGCGTCGGGATCTTTTGGAAACCCCCAAGCGGGTCGCGGAGATGTATGAGGAAATCTTCGCCGGCATCAAACAAGACCCGGCCAAAGAGCTGGAGGTTATCCTCGACCAGCGTCACGAAGAAATAATCCTTTTAAAGGGCATTCCGCTCTATGCAATTTGTGAACATCATCTTTTACCATTTGTCGGTCGGGCGCATGTAGCTTATATTCCCAGACAGGGGCGGGTCACGGGTTTAAGCAAATTAGCGCGAGTAGTAGAAATACTTTCCCGCCGGCCGCAAGTGCAGGAACGCCTGACTACCCAAGTTGCAGATATCATTATGTCCAAATTAAAACCATTGGGCGTAATGGTAGTTATTGAAGCAGAACACCTTTGCATGTCAATGCGCGGAGTAAAAAAACCCGGCACCCTTACCGTAACTTCGGCGGTGCGGGGTATATTCAAGGAGAATGTCAAGACGCGCACCGAGGCCTTGGCGCTAATGAAATGACGCGGACACTTAAGGACAGTTTTTTAAATTCCTTAATCGGGATAAAAGAGATATTTAAAACCCAGCGCAATGCCCGGATAATCTTAGCTGTGGCCGCCGTGGTGGTTTTGACGGGTTTTGCCTTTCGGGTCTCCGTCGCAGAAATGGGGCTGTTGGTTCTGGCCATTGGTTTGGTGTTTGTCAGCGAGGTGTTTAACACGATGACCGAAGAAGTCCTCAACATTATTTCTCCCCAATATAATCATAAAGCCCGGATCGTCAAAGATGTGGCGGCCGGCGCGGTCTTGGTCGCCTGTTTGGTTTCCGTGGTCATTGGTTTCTTGGTTTTCCTGCCGCGCATATTTTAAAAGATGAAGACCTTCTCACGAAGCAAGCGAGATCTCCTCAAACATAGCCTGGTGGATATCTCCATCCATTTTTGCCTGGCCGTGGTAATTGCTTTTCTGATTTATCATCTCTATAGAAGCCGGGTTTATGTGACGTGGTTTTTTGCCGGCGCAATATTTATTGACTTGGACCATATCCCGGAATACCTTTGGTACAGCCGGGGCAGGATTATCTTGCAAGACTTTTTTTCCAGCGCCTGCCTGAGGTCGGGGAAGGCTTATGTCCTCTTCCACAGCTGGGAGATAAATCTGGTTTTGTTTTTCTTAGGAGTAGTTTTTAGTATGCCTCAGCTCACCTTCCTGGCGTTGGGCTTATGCGTGCATCTGGCCGCAGACAACTTCCATAAGCAAAATATTTTTTGTTACCTTCTGGCCTACCGCATTATCAAAAAATTTAAAGCGGAAATACTTTTTCCCGAATTCACTGCATAACCCCGGGTATTTTGTTGCGGGAAAACGGTTTCCGAGAGTCCGGGGTAGCGGTCTTGAAAAATGCGGAAAGATATGTTATAGTTTAACGAAAAAATTTTATTTTAAAGATTATCCGCCTTCGCCTCGCCTTCACTAAAGTTTCGGCGGACTTCGGCGGATTAAATTCCGGCAAACAACTTATGGCGTTCTTAAGAACTCCATAAGTTGTGCCATCATTTAAGGAGGTGGGTATGAAGCCACGGAAAGGATTGTTGATTTTGGTATTATGCTCGGTAGTGGTCTTGAGTTTTACCGCGTTGGTCTTGGCTGCACCGCGGGATTCCTTGGGTGATGCGCGCACGCAAGCCGAGTCGCTGAGGAATCAGGCCCGAGCCATAAAAGAGGATGCCCGGCGTCAGTTGGAAGCTTACAAAGCCCAAGCCGCTCCCCACAAGGCGCAGTTACAAACCCTGAAGACTGAGGCAATCGGTAAGCGTGATGCTTACAAAGCAGAGCTACAATCTTTAAAGCAACAAGCACAGGCAATAAAGGCGCAGGGGCTTTCGCGTGAAGAGACCAAGGCCCAGTTGCAGCCGCTAAGAGCGCAGGCCAAAGAAATTGGGGCGAGGGCAAAGGCCGATGTGGCGGCTTATAAGGCAAAGGTCGAACCTATAAAGACTGAGCTAAAAGCGATAAAGGCTGAGGCAGTAGTAAAAAGAGATGCCTACAAGGCCCAGTTGCAGCCGCTAAAAGAGCAGGCTAAAAAACTTAGAGACGAAGTAAAGGCCTTAAAGCCAGTTAACCCGCCGAAGCCTATCCCGATTATCGAGAAGCCCGGCGAGGTTAAGCCGCTAAACAAGAGTAGTGCTATAAAATAGCGGAATAAATTTTAGGAATTTTAAGGCGGCCTTCTTTTCAAAGAAAAGAAGGCCGCCTTTTTTCGCCTGCCAAAAAATAATTTTTCAATTCATCTCCTCTGAGGTATAATCGAAATGTGCAAAAAATCCTTCCGGGCCGTGAACCGCCTTTAAAAAAAGGCCCTTACCCTAAGATTATTCCGGTCTGCGAGCCTCATTTGGCCGGCAATGAGCTTAGATATGTTATTGACTGCATAAAATCCAACTGGATTTCCTCCGCCGGCAGTTATATAGAAAAATTCGAGAATGCCTTCAAGAAATATTGCGCCTGCCGTTATGCCATAAGTTGCTCCGGCGGAACTGCCGCCTTGCATTTATCCTTGGCCGCTCTGGGTATCGGCGAGGGTGATGAGGTGATTATCCCCGCCTTTACCATGATCGCTACCGCCAATGCCATTACCTATCTTGGCGCCAAGCCTGTGCTCGTGGATGCCGAGCCGCGCACTTGGAATATCAATACCGCAAAGATCGCCGAGAAAGTCACCTCCAGAACCAAAGCGATAATCCCGGTGCATACCTATGGTATCCCTGCGGAAATGGATGAGCTAACGGCGCTGGCGAGAAAATATCGCTTAAAGGTGATAGAGGATGCCGCTGAGGCGCACGGGGCGGTTTATAAGCAAAGAGAGGTCGGCAGCATCGGTATTGCCGGCTGTTTTAGTTTTTATGGCAACAAGATTATTACCACCGGCGAAGGCGGGATGATTACCACCAATGACCGGCGGCTCGCCGAAAAGATAAGGATATTGCGCGACCACGCCTTTTCCGAGGAGCGTCATTTCTGGCACAAATATCTGGGCTACAATTATCGGATGACCAATCTGCAGGCGGCAGTGGGCCTGGCACAGACCGAAAGATTTGAGGAGTTGATTAAGGCCAGGAAAAGGAATGCTGCGCTTTATGATACCCTGCTTAAAGACATACCGGGGATAAGCCGTGCCAAAGAAGAGAAATATTCAAAAGGCGTATCTTGGATGTACGCGATGCTTATTGAAGATGAGTTCGGCATCTCCCGCGACGCTTTAAGAAAATATCTGGCGGCAAGAGGCGTTGAGACGCGCACCTTCTTTATCCCCATACACCTGCAGCCGATTTATCGCGGACAATACCGCGGCGCATTCCCGGTATCCGAAAGGCTTTGCCAAAGAGGCCTCTATCTTCCTTCCGCAGCCAGCTTGACCGTCAGGGAAATAAAATACATCACCGACTGCATCAAGTCCGCGTCACGCCTTAAAAGATAATTTTATGCAACCCGAAATATATCAAAAGATGCACCAGCTAAAAAATAGCTTCTGGTGGTTTGTCGGCCAGGGGCTTTTAGCGGAGGATCTGCTGAGGAGCTTTTTTCATCCGCGCGGCAGAGCCAAGATTCTTGATGCCGGTTGTGGTCCGGGCGTAATGTTGAGTTTGCTTAAAAGGCGCGGCTGGGCCGCAGGTTTAGATCAAAGTCCTTTGGCATTAAAATACTGCAGGGAAGACGGGCAGTCTCCGCTTTGTCAGGGTTCGCTTTGTCAGCTACCGTTTAAAGACTGTGTTTTTGATCTTATTGTCGTATTCGATGTGCTTTATCATCAAGACATTGCCGATGACGGTGCGGCGATTAAGGAAATTTACCGTTGTCTTAAGCCGCAGGGGGTTATAGTCTTGCGCGAGCCGGCGCTGGAGGGCTTAAGGCGCAAGCACGATATCGTTGAGTTCACCCGCCGAAGATACCGCTTGGGCGTTTTTCGCATCAAGATTGAAAATGCCGGGTTTAAAATCAGGCGGGTATTTTACGCCAATGTCTTTATTCTGCCATTGCTCCTAACGGTGAAATTTAAAGAGCGGTTTCTTGAGCCGCCGGATAAAATTGATTCGGATTTGGTATCCCTGCCCACATGGTTGAACCGGCTGCTGATATTTTTTTGCCGGATTGAAGTTCTGCTTTTGCGGAAAATAAATTTTCCCTTGGGGGCAAGCGTGGTCTGCGTGGCGGTAAAAGATTCCGGAGGATGAGGTAATGGTGTCCGTAATCCTACCCACTTATAACGAAAAGGAAAATATCGTCGACCTGATCAACGGGGTCTTTCTGTATATTAACCGCTATGTGAGCGAAGCGGCAGAGGTAATTGTGGTTGACGATGATTCCCCTGACGGCACCGCCAAGTTAGTAAAGGACTGTTTTTCTGATTCCAATAAGGTAAGGCTGATTCATAGGATTAATGAGCAGTGTCTGGCCTCGGCGATATGGCGAGGTATCCAAGAGGCAAGGGGAGGGGTCGTAGCCTGGATGGATGCGGATTTTTCTATGCCGCCCTATAAGCTTGTCGAGCTGATTAATAAGGTAAGGGCCGGCGATTATGATGCGGCAGTGGGTTCGCGTTTCATAAGCGGAGCGGCAGATGTGCGCGGACCGGCGGATTCGTGGTTCACGGTTATTTTAAGCCGGCTGATGAACCATTTTATTGCCCTTCTACTGGGTAATGATTTTAAAGATTACACCAGCGGTTTTGCGGCGGTAAAGAAAAGCGTTTTTGATAAGATAAAAATCCGCGGAGATTACGGAGAGTATTTTATAGATTTGGTTTACCGCCTGAAAAAAGGCGGGTATAAAATAATCGAGCTTCCCTATTATTGCCTGCCGCGCCGCAGGGGTTATTCCAAGACCGGCGCCAACCTCAAGGAATATTTGCAAAAGGGATGGAAGTATATCTTGCTGGCGCTAAGGCTGAAGTTCAAAGGCGGATAGTTTATCATCCCCACCACCGCCGGTCAAGGCTGCGGTGCCATACCCCAAGCCAGCCGGTTATCTTTCCGCGCTTTTAGACTCAAGTAAGACAGGCAGTAGATAAACATTATTATTAGCAATAGAAACCTGAAACCCGTAGCCATTGAGATATATTCGCAGAAGCCCCCCAATATCGCGCCTAATAGATTATAAGCGAAGACGGTAGAGACATCCTTTGCGTCCTTGAAAGAATTTGCGAATATTATGCTGGCAAATAAGATCGGTAAAGATAGGACAAAAGAAGAAAAGATAACGGCCAGGGTTTTATTGAACACTAAATAAAATTCCGGATTAAGCAGCCAATTCAAGAATATCGAGGAAAGGAGCAGAAGATATAATATCCTGACATTGACCTGCTTAATCTTGGTTACATAAAGATTGGCCAACAAGATCATAATTAGAATGGAAATTATCACTGCTGAGTTTACCATCCAGGTGGAACCGAACAGCAAGGCGAAGCGGGTAATCCCTACCGTCTCCAAAAGCATAAATCCCGAACCGAGGAAGAAAAAATGGGAATTGAATTTATTAAACGGCGCCAAGCCGGTCCCGATAATGCTTACATAAGCAATAGCCAAGACCAGAACCAAGATTAAAAGATAATGCGGGGGGATGCCTTTTTTCGTCAAATATAGATATGGCCAGTCGTCGGTTGTGAACCGGGCATTATTTTTAAAGCCTCCGTATAAGCTAATGTCAGCCATATTTATTGCCTTGATATTCTTAACCGCGGGACCTGCCAAGAATATAACCGTGTTACCCGTCGTTCTAAAGACCTTTAAATCATCTCCAAAGACCTCTCTTAAGGCAGCATACAATTTGTCCCCAATCCATTCTCTAAAAACTAAGTAGGTCAAAGACAACATCCCATCTCGGCTAAGGTGTTCTTTGATATCCTGAAAACTTTCTTTGGTATAAATAAAATTATCCAGCCTCACGCTAGAGAATTGAGATAAGACTTTATGGGCGTCCAAATAGCCGAAGGTAATCAGATCAAATTCTTTATCCGCCTTTTTTACGAATGAGCGCGCGTCGTCTATAACCAGGTGCACATTCTTTGACCAATACGGCTTCTCTTCGTGTAGATTCTTGCCTAAGCTGGCAATAAAGGGATCGATTTCCACCGCGGTTATTTCTTTGACTCCCCGCCTTAAAGCGGAGGCAGCGTCATTTCCCGAGCCGGCCCCCAGGATCAAGACATTCTTGGGACGGATAAAATTATACGGGAATTCGTAGACATCTCGGTATTTTTTAAGCCGCGGTAGTTCATTTACGGATTTTTCACTGAGATCATAGGCGTATTGGTGGTGGGTATCGTTGGCGGAAATAAAGAAAGCATAGGGCTTGCGGGTTTGTGTTGAGGTCAAGGGGAATACAGCGATTTTGTAATACGGAGACCAGTTGGAATCGGTATTCATTTCTGCTACCACAAAGAGGGCAAACATCACAATTAGACTCTGCAGGAAGAGGTTTCTGCGAGAGGAAAAGAAAAACCAAAGCGCGACCAAAAGCCCGAACGAGAACCACTGTAAAGGCGCAAGCATCAGGGTAGAAAAAAGTGTAAAAACGGCTACTCCCGCAATACTGCCGCCTATATTTATAGAGTAAGCGACAAGCGGTTTAAAATACTTAAGACAATTGCCTAACTTTTGCCCCAAAGGGATAAATATTAAGGTAGTAAATATAAAAACAATAGCCAGAATAATTAGAAAATTGGCTCCCTTAGGCCCATAAAATCCCAGCAGGTGTTCTCCGCGGATGCCGGCGGTCATAATCTCTACCTTGTTTAGACCCATTAATAAAGCCACCATATTGAAGATTAAAAAAGGAAAAAAGGACATCAGGTCAAATTCGAGCGATGTCAAAAGACAGCCTATCCCAAGACCGAGGAACGCAGAAATTAAAATTATGTTAGCAAAATAAGCCAGGATTTGGATGTTGGAAGGTATCCAGCGGATAAACAGGATCTCAAAGTAAAGTGCCAAAAGGCTGATTAGGAACAGCTCGACGAATTTCGCGGTTTTTTCTTTGTCTGCCACCATTTCCTCCTTTTTACCCCCACCACTGCCGGTCGAGGCTGCGGTATTGAATCGCCTCCGAGAGGTGCTCGGGAAGGATTTCGGGCGAGCCGGTCAAATCAGCAATGGTGCGGCCGATTTTTAAAATCTTGTCGTAGGCGCGCGCAGAAAAATTCAATTCCTCCATCGCCGTTTTTAAAAGCTCTTCGGCATTGCAATCTAATTTACAAAATTCCCTTATTTGGCGGTGGTTCATCGCCGCGTTGGTAAAGATATTTTCCTTGGCCAGCCTCTTCTGTTGGAGTCCCCGCGCCTTTTCGATTCTTCCCCGGATTTGGTTTGAGCCCTCCTGAGGTATCCGGCTGGAGATTTCTTTATATTTTAAAGAAGGTACTTCAAGGTGGATATCAATCCGGTCTAATAAAGGTCCGGAGATTTTTGACAGGTATTTCTGGATTTGGGTGGTGGAGCAGCGGCAGTTCCTTTTGGGGTCGGTGTAATAACCGCAGGGGCAGGGGTTCATTGCCGCCACCAGCATAAACCGCGCCGGAAATTTTAAAGACTTGGCAGCACGGGCAATATTTACCTCGGCATCCTCCAAAGGCTGGCGCAGGCTCTCAAGGCAGTCGCGATGAAACTCGGGCAGCTCGTCTAAAAACAATACGCCGTTATGGGCCAGACTGATTTCTCCGGGTTTGGGAATGGAGCCACCGCCGACCAACGCAATATCTGAGGTTGTATGATGCGGCGAGCGAAACGGACGCTGGGCCACTATCCCCTGTTCAAGATTTATCAATCCCATAATTGAATGGATTTTTGTCGTCTCCAAAGCCTCCTGAAGATTTAGCTGCGGCATAATCGTGGGAATTCTTTTTGCCAGCATGGTCTTGCCGGCGCCCGGCGGCCCAATGAGCAGGACATTGTGGCCGCCGGCCACTGCCACTTCCAAACCCCTTTTGATATGGGTTTGTCCTTTGACTTCGGAAAAATCCGTATCGTAAGCAGAGTTTTGTGCAAAGAGTTTACGGATGTCGGCCTTAAAAGGTGCGATACACTGCGGAGCATTCAGAAAATTCACTACCGCCCCCAGCGAGGCGATGCCAAAGACCTGGATATCTTCTGCCGCTGCCAGCTCGCGTAAATTTTCCTGCGGTACTACCAGATGGCAATGATTGTCGCCGGATAGGCTTAAGGCAATCGGCAAACTGCCGCGAATTGGTCTTATCCGGCCGTCAAGGGCGAGCTCGCCGAGGAAGATATAGTCTTGCAATATCTGGGGAGATATTTGTTCCGAAGCAGCGAGTATCCCCAAGGCAATAGCCAAATCAAATGCCGGCCCTTCCTTTTTTACATTGGAAGGGGCAAGGCTTACAGTTATTTTATCCGTCGGATATTCAAAACCGCTGTTTTTTATGGCGGATTTTACCCGCTCCTTACTTTCCTTGACCGCGTTGTCCGGCAGGCCGACAATAGTGAAACCAGGTAGGCCGCGGTGGATATCCACCTCGACTTCCACCGGGTAGGCCTCCAGCCCCAAGATTCCGTAACTGTATGTTTTTGCGAGCATTTTGGACCCAATAAAAGACTTGCTTTTTGGAAACGGCAAAATTATAATATACCCTATCATAATTGGCTCTGACCGTCAATCTATTCGTAAAACAGACAAGCAGAGTCGCTTGGGAAGGTAAGGGATTGATTATGACCAGTAAAAAATGGCTTCAGTTCTTGGGGTTGGCGGTGTTAATAGGAATCACCGTTTTTTCCTTTGTGCATTATTACACCCTGCTCGACCAGAACCGCATCCTGCAGAAGTTGGTAAGAAGTTACGAGAAGAAGCTGTCCGAGTTGGAACTGGCGAAAAAGGCTATGGAAGAGCGCTTGATGCAGGAAAAGGAGGCCTTGGAGCTGGAGCTTAAAAGCGCCCAGGCCGAGTTGACCAAGGTCAATGAAGAGCTCAGTGCGGTTAAGGAGAAGGCGGGTAATTTGGAAAAATCCAACTTGGATCTTTTGGCGCAGCGTCAGGAGCTCGAAGAGCGTGTTGGCGCTATTGCCAAGGAAAAAGAGGTTTTGGAGGCCAAATTCAATTCTTTGGATGAATTAAAAAAGGCGATCCGCGACTTAAAGGTTAAACTGCGCGAAGAGCGGATCGCCAAACTCAAACAACTGCAGCAGCAAAAAGAAATCGCAGGTAATCGCGGGTATCTGATCTATCGCGGGCAAGGCACCAGCGCGGGTAAGGTCAGGATTGAGGTAATCCCGGTCCCCTAAAACATGCACACCTTCCTCGTCCCTCTGTTTAAAAACAAGATACTGTGGGTTTCGGTTACTGGCTGGGCCGTGGCCCAGACTTTAAAGGTAATCATTGGCGTCTTTAAAGAAAAACGTTTTAATTTCCGCTGGTTTATCGGCACCGGCGGTATGCCTTCTAGCCACGCCTCCGGGGCCACGGCCTTAGCCGTAGCCTGTGGTTTCGGCTTAGGATTTGATTCTGCAGCCTTTGCCTTGGCAACGATGTTCGCTATTGTTACGATGTTTGATGCGCAGGGGGTGCGGCGTTCTACCGGCGTGCAAGCGGAGATTTTGAATAAAATTATGGAAGATATCTACTGGAAGGGCAAGATTGAGAAAGGCCGGTTAAAGGAATTAATCGGACATACGCCAATAGAGGTGTTTATCGGTGCGAGCATTGGTCTGTTCATTGCCTTCCTTGCCTACCGTTAGTTTTTAAATAAGTAACATATAGTATACGAGGAGAAAATAAGATGAAGAATAGATGGCTGTTGATTGTCGTCGGTTTGGTCATAGCCGGTATGGGTGTGATGTTTTTATTGGGAAAAAGAAAACCCACGGTCTTAGGCGGCCAATCAGCAGCCCAGCTTTACAGCCAAGCCGTTTCTCAAGAAGCTGAGGGAGATACGCTTTTAGCCAGGGATACCCTGCATAAACTGATCGAGGAATTTCCCGGCTCCCGGCAGATTGCCGACGCCGGCAAACGCCTTGAGGCGATAAATATGAAGATCATTTTTTCTTCCCTCGCCACGCCGCAGACCAAAATCTACGAGGTCAAACCCGGCGACAGCTTAGATAAGATAGCCAAGCATTTCAACACCACTGTCGAGCTGCTAAAAAAAAGCAACCACCTTAGTTCGGCAGTGATTCGGCCGGGACAGAAATTGCGCGTCTGGGTAGAGAAATTTTCTATATTCGTTGACAAATCGCAGAATCTCTTAGTTCTAAAATCTGGCGATGAGGTCATTAAGACCTATCGCGTTTCCACCGGAAAGAACAACTCCACCCCCGTAGGGAATTTTAAGATTACCTCCAAATTAGTCAATCCGGTTTGGTTTAAGGCCGGGGCGGCTGTCCCGGCGGAAAGTCCGGAAAATGTCTTGGGTTCACGCTGGATGGGTTTTGACCTTCCCGGCTACGGAATCCACGGCACCGTTGTGCCCGATACCCTTGGGCAGCAGGTTACCGAGGGCTGCGTCAGGATGGCAAATCAAGATGTTGAAGAATTGTTCGCCATTGTTCCTTTGGGCGCCGAAGTTACGGTCGTCGACTGAGTATTGAGGGTGAGTTATGAGTTGTGTGTCGAGTAGTGAGGATGGGTAGTGGGGTAAAATATCCCCATTCTCACAACTCACAACCCGACACACAACGCACAACCCACCCTCATTCGCAATACTTTCAAATTATATGAACGGATTAGATTTTGAACGTCCCATAGTCGAGTTGGAACGCAAGATCGAAGAGCTACGTTCTTTTTCCGCGGACAAGAAGGTGGACTTGTCCTCGGAAATAAAAAAGTTAGAGGAGAAGCTTCTTGCTTTAAAGAAAGATATTTACGAAAACCTCACGCCTTGGCAAAAGGTCCAGCTGGCCCGTCATCCACAACGTCCTTACACCCTTGATTATATCGATTTGATGATGACCGATTTTTTGGAATTACACGGCGACCGTTTATTCGCCGACGATCCCGCTTTGGTCGGCGGGGTGGCAAAGCTCGACGACAAAAAGATAATGGTGCTGGGGCACCAGAAGGGCAGAGACACCAAGGAAAATCTCCTGCGCAATTTCGGCTGCGCCCATCCCGAAGGCTACCGTAAAGCGATTCGGCTGATGGAAATGGCGCAAAGGGCAAAGTTACCGATGGTGATTTTTATTGATACGCCTGGCGCTTATCCAGGGGTGGGGGCGGAAGAAAGAGGACAGGCGCAGGCTATTGCCTATAACTTAAGAGAAATGATTAGCGTGGCCGTGCCCATCGTGATAGCCATTATCGGCGAGGGCGGCAGCGGCGGGGCTTTGGGGATAGGACTGGGCGATAAAATCAGTATTTTGGAAAACGCGTATTACTCGGTGATTTCGCCGGAAGGCTGCGCCTCAATACTTTGGCGGAATGCGGCCAAGGCGCCTGAGGCGGCGGTGGCCTTAAAACTTACCGCGGCGGATCTGTTGAATATGGGGATAGTTGATGAGATAATCCCTGAGCCTTTGGGCGGCGCGCATCGCGACTGGCAACAGACCGCCTCGGCCATAAAGGCCGTAATCCTGCGTCATCTCGATGAAATATCCCAAGCGCCGATGACCAATCTTTTAAGGGCGCGCTACGCGCGATTTCGAAGGATCGGAATAATTGAGGAAGGGAAGGCCGGGGCATGAATAGCGTGAAAAGAAATTGGTTTTTGTTTTTACTCGCTTTGTCTTTGGGTTTCTCTGCAGCTGCCTTTGCGCAGGAGATTGAAGCGATAACCAAAAACGACCGCATCC
>JBMONJ010000054.1:0-1956 GCA_049324655.1 Candidatus Omnitrophota bacterium
TATCTGGGAAGTGGAAGGCTTATCCGTAATCCAAGTGATGGTTGCCGAATAAGAGCCGGCAAACACGGCGCTGGAGCTTTTCTTGGCACAGACCTCCGGCGCCGGATAGAACGCCGCCAATAAAAATAAAATGGTAACTATTCCTGCGATTTTTTTCTGCATCAGAATTCTCCGTCGCGGTAGAGGCTACCAATCGTATCCATACCAAAAAGCCGGCGCACCATTGCCGGGTCGGCAAAGACCGCCTCTTCTTCTCTGCTTAATTTAAGCGCAGAATTAAGCCGGTTCTCGCCGGTCTTTGACAAAACCAAACCCACCCCACCCTGCCATAAATTCAGAAAACGCTCGACCTTCATCGTCATATTCCCCAAGGCCGGATCTGCCAGAAATACGCGCTCTCCTTTTAAACCGCGGAAAATCACAAAATGGGAATAATCCTTAATATCCACCGGAATAAGCACCGGCTTGTTAAGACCAGCTAGATACTCCAAGTCCATCCGGTATCCCACGACTTGATAACCCCGCAGCTTGGCGAAATTCTTCAGATCCAAAAGAGAAAACCCCTTTCTTCGCTTGACCTTTTCCAAATCCGTCGTGAGCAAAAGATATTTTATAATCTCCTGTTCGGTTATTTTGTCCTGAAAATAATAACTTAACAGAGTGGCCAGCGATGCCGGGCCGCAGGAAAAATCCAAGGTCTGGCCGACGATGTTGCGGGTCTTGATTTCCTTAAAATTCTTTACCGGCTTATAGATACGGGTGCCCACTCCAACATCCAAAGAGAAGGCTGCCGGCGCAGACCCGACCACACCGGCTAAAACCAAAATCGCCAATAACCGCCTACGCATAAAAATTATGCCTAACGCTAACGAAAATCCATTACCCGCTTCAGATTCAATTCATTAATTACCCGGTTCCGGATATTATTGGCAAACGACTTTACGAAGACAATATTTCTCTGACTGGCCTGGGCATTATTGATTACCAAAATTCTATTATTGTGGATACCGTCAACGGGGATATTGGTGGACAAAGGAACTACGCTGGCCCCTCCAGTAGCGGTAGTATTGACATTCACGACCTTGGCAAAATTGGCATTGGCAATATCGGTATTAACAATATCATTGGCGGCAATCACCATGGCAATATTGGTCTGCGCTGCCAAGGCCGCGCTGCCTTCATTTTCCACATTAGCAAGATTCAGATTGTTTATCTTGGCATTATCAATTGCGCCTTCGAACGCCACTACTGCCGCAATATTGGTTTGCGCCACCACTGCCGAGGCGCTTGCGGTAATCTCGTGAAGTTTAAAATTAATTTCATTCGGCGACGATGGGGTGGTATTCAAAGGCGCCTCAATCGGAGGCGTTAATTCTACAGAGGAGGTATCCTGCGGAGTCGCTGTCGCTAAGCCGTCGGTCGGTGGCGTCACCACCGAATCCAGCGCGGCAAGGTTCACCGGCGATTCATTAACCGGCGTTGAAGCGCTAACCGAGGCTGCCTCTAGCTTTACCCCGCCTTCTTCGGTAAAAATATTGCTGACATCCGCGACATTAAGATTATTGATAATCGCATTAGTGATATCCCCGATTTTGGCCAGCACCGTAGAGATATTAATCTGGCTGGCAACGGCCGAGTTACCCTGATTTCTGATTATTGCCTGATTGGTGGCATTGATGTTAACCGCGCTGCTACTGTTAAGGGTGGCCACGGCGGCGATATTGCTCTGACTGGCAACTGCCGAGCGAAAGGCATAGGCGGCATTGAGATTAAAATCAAAACCTCCCACGCAAATCTCATCCAATTCTTTATCCGAAAGTACTTCCACCCGGCTGCTGTAGGCCGAAGCGAATAAGCCCGCAAACATAAAAATTAAAAGAAATAAGGCAGGAAATAATTTGATTTTGGAAAGCATGTAAAGCAACGGATTGGGATGCCGAGCTTAGGAGAGGAAAC
>JBMONJ010000055.1:0-1945 GCA_049324655.1 Candidatus Omnitrophota bacterium
ATCTTCCCCGCGCCGCCAAAATCACCGGCTCCAATTTTGTTTTATTCAAAGGCTTGGGCGCCCAATTAGAGCGCGCCTTGTTTAATTTTATGTTAGATTTGCATACGAGTAGGCATGGATATAAAGAAGTGTTTCCGCCGTTCTTAGTTAATCGCGCTGCAATGACCGGCACCGGCCAGCTTCCCAAAATGGAAGAGGATATGTACCGCTTAAAAGACGACGATCTTTTTCTGATTCCCACTGCCGAGGTGCCGGTAACCAATTTGCATCGCGACGAGATTTTTAATGAAGAGGATTTGCCCGTCTATTATACCGCCTACACCGCCTGCTTTAGAAAAGAGGCCGGCTCCTACGGCAAAGACACCAAGGGGATGATTCGCGTGCATCAGTTTGACAAGGTGGAGATGGTGAAATTCGTCAAGCCGGCAACTTCCTATGACGAATTGGAAAAATTGGTGGCCGATGCTGAGGAGGTCTTGCAATTACTAAGCCTGCCCTACCGCGTTGTGGTTTTGCCCACGGCAGATTTAAGTTTTGCCGCCAGCAAATGCTATGACCTCGAGGCCTACTCTCCGGGAATGGATATGTGGCTGGAGGTTTCCAGTTGCTCTAACTTCGAGGATTTTCAGGCGCGCCGGGCGAATATAAAGTTTAGACGCAGCACGCCACAGGTGGCACGTAGCACGCAATACGTTCATACTCTTAATGGCTCGGGGGTGGCGCTGGCCCGGACCGTGGTAGCGATATTGGAAAATTACCAGCAGCCGGACGGCACGGTAGCAATCCCGGAAGTATTGCGTCCGTATATGGGGGGAAGGGAGAAAATTGAATAGCAAACTGGCCAGTTTGTTAAAACTTTGTTTGGCGGTAATATTTTTTCCCGCGTTGATCGGGGTTTCGGTTTCGTTTTCCGACGAGATCCAGAAATTAAGTCCGCACTTGGTCAGCGCCTTTGTCTGGGGCATATTTTCTTATTTGGTGATTCATCTTCTCTTATATGAGCCGCAGCCAGTGTATCAAAAAGGCCAGCGGATTGTCGAGTCCGTATTCCGGTTTTTCTCGCCTTTGGTGAAATTAGCTTCGTTTTTTCTGCCGATTTTTTCCCTCCTGACCCTGACCATATATTATGTAGTATTAACCTTGCTGGGGGATAAGTTCCGCGCCGAGTATCATATCTACTTTATGTTTTTAGTGAGTTTTTTTATGGTGCTGCATATCGTCTTTACCGCGGCCGCGCTAAGAGGGAGGCAGTCGGATTTCTTAAAAGCCAATTATTTCTTTGCGATGGAATTTATCTATATCATTAATATTGGGATCATTGCCGGGATGTTCAGCCTGATTTTTGCCGAGTTTTCTTTCCTGAATTTCTTTAACGGGTCCTGCAGGGTGGTGCGGGACATCTTTGCTGCGGTGGGTGGGCAGTTGTTTAAAATAAAATGAAGGAGGTGGCTAATGTTTCTCACTGAAAGGATTTTTGAAATCTTAAGGTTTATCCTGCTGGGGTTGACGCCGCTGGTCTTCATCGAAGGTCTGTTATTGCTTTTGGTTAAAGAGCAGAAGTACGAGAAAATAGAGGCAACCTTGAGTAAAGAATTCGGCGTGCTGAAAAGAAAGGTCGTCCCTTGGCTGGAAAACAACATCTATTCTTTCCAGCGGATACTGTTGAAGAAGAAGGTTTTTTTAGGCGTGTTTTTTGTGGTTTACTCGGCGCTGATGTTTTTTGTCTTGATGCAATGATTTGACGGGAGGCGTGGCAGAGCGGTTGTCCGTCGCGCCTGTCTCGCCGCTTTGCGGCGGGCGCGGCGAGATCTCGCCGGCCTAATTTTTCTACGGCCGGCGGAAATGCGGCAGTCTTGCGAAGCGAGCGTTAGCGAGCGGAGCCCCGAGGAGCAAGGCGACGAGGGGAAAACTGAATAATTTCCGGAGGGATGCCAGAGTGGTTGAA
>JBMONJ010000056.1:0-15513 GCA_049324655.1 Candidatus Omnitrophota bacterium
CGGATACGCGCCAGTTATGGATAAAAGCGGCCAAGTGATCGCGGTGCTGGGCATAGACCTTCTGGCTAAAGAGGTCTATGCCCAGCAAAAGGAGCTTAACCGCCGGGCAAAAATGGTTTTGGCCGCAGGAATTCTCTTGTCCCTGCTTTTGGGTTTTGGGGTTTCGCAGCGCGCCACTGGCCCAATCCGTAAACTCGAAGAAGCCACCCGGCACATTGCCTCCGGAGATTTGGGATATCGCGTGGATATCCGGGGCCGCGACGAAATCGCCCGTCTCGGCTGGTCATTTAATAAGATGGCCTCTGAGCTTTTGCTTTCCCGGCAACAGCTGCAGGAATATTTTTACCGCGCCATCGAGGCCTTGGCGCGCGGCCTTGAGGCCAAGGACAGTTATACGCGGGGACATTCTGACCGCGTGGCCGGGTATGCCGAGGCCACGGCCAAAGAAATGGGTTTTTCCTTACAAGAGGCGCGGATGCTTAAAAAGGCAGCGCAGGTCCATGACATCGGCAAGTTGGGCATTGATGAGAGCGTTCTCAACAAGAAAGACAAACTTACCGACGAGGAATGGAAAATAATCCGCCGGCACCCCCTAACCGGAGAAGAGATATTGCGGCCGGTTGCTGCGGATAAACGGTTCTTGAGCGTGATTCGTTCGCACCACGAGCGCTACGACGGCAGCGGTTATCCTGACGGAACCAACGGGGCGCAAACGGATATCTTTGCGCAGATAGTCGGCGTGGCCGACGCCTATGACGCGATGACTTCCCGCAGGGCCTATCGCGAGGCAATGAGCAGGGAGGAGGCGGTAGAAGAACTTAAGAAATGCAGCGCCGCGCAATTCAATCCGCGGGTGGTAGAGGCGTTTTTAAAGGCGCTGAAGGAGTTTTAATGGGGTTAAATGGCGAACAGTTTTTGGTAATCGCGGTATTTTCCGCCGTAGTGGTGGGCACCCTTTTCTTTTGGGAAATGCGCTTCAGTCTGGTATTTTTGGCAAGCAGTCTGCTTTTCCTCACCCGGGTGATTGACCTCGAACATTTCATTCAATATGCCTCGCTCGACGTGATCCTGTTTTTAATTGGAATGATGGCCATTGTCGGGATGATGCGCGAGGCCGGGATATTCCATTGGATGGTCAGGCGTTTGATAAGCAGGAAGGATATGAGCGGCAGCCGGCTTTTCTTTATCCTGATGTTTTTATCCGCCCTGCTCTCGGCGTTGATGGGAGAGGTGGCGGGGATAATGGTAATGGTCGCGGTGATAATCGAGATCTGTAACCTGCTGGATGTAAATCCCTCGCCGCTGGTGGTCGGATCGGTAATCAGCACCAACATCGGCTCTGCGGCCACGGTGCTGGGAAATCCTATCGGGGTATTGATTGCCCTGCGGGGGAATTTTTCCTTTGAGGATTTCTTGGCGCATGCCTTGCCGGTTTCGCTTTTAGTGTTGATTATTACTGTAGGCGTACTTTTTTTATGGAACCGGAAGTATCTCCGCGGTTTTTCCGCAGCCATTGCCAGCCGTGCCGCAGGCGGGGCGCTGTTGCCGCCGGTTTACCTTAGCCGGCAGGCCAGGGGAATGGCAGTGATTTTCGCGGTAACCGTATTGACTATTGCCTTTCACCGCAGGTTAGAGCTCATGCTTGGGTTGGAGACGAATGAATTATTGATTGTCATTCCCGTAATCTTTGCGGGCATTGCCATGCTTTATCGCCGCGGCGCTGTTGAAGACTGCCTTAGCAAAGAGATAGAGTGGGTTTCGCTTTTGTTCTTTATCTTTCTCTTTGCGCTTACCGGCGCTTTGCAGGCCTCGGGCGTTGCCGGGGCGCTGGCCGACCGGCTTATTAAGATAGCCGGAAACCGGCCGGAGATTTTGTCCGGACTGACTGTTTTTTCCAGCGGAGTCCTTTCCAGCATTCTGGATAATACTGTCGTGGTGAGTTCGTATATCCCGATTATCCATAATTTAGAGACCGCCCATTCGGCGCTAAGGGTTCTCTGGTGGGGAGTTTTATTCGGCGCCTGTTTCGGAGGGAATATTACCGCCATTGGCTCGACGGCGAATATCGTGGCCATTGATTGCCTAAAAAAACAAAAGGGCATCAAAATAAATTTTATGGAGTGGTTTAAGATCGGCTTGTTGGCGGGGACGCTGTCATTAGTGATATCCTTTCTGGCTCTTAAGTGGTTTTAATCCTTCCCGGGTTCTTGGCGCGGGTTTTTCCATTCTCCCTCGGCGTTTTGCTTGCCGCTTGGTCTTCCCGCCGGTTCCTGCGCCGCCGTTTCGGGCAGAAAAACTAATCTTTCTACTTGACAAGCTATATGCATAATGCATATAATCATATGCAAAAACATATGATTATATACAAAAGCATATTGTCAAATGAAGCTCTTAAGCAAAAACAAATACCGCCTGCTTAAGCTTTTCTACGGCCACCCGGAAGAGGAATTCTATATTCAGGAAATCGGCCGCAGGCTCGGCAAAAAGCCCGGGGTATTCCAACGGGCGCTGGATGATTTGGATAAGGATGGCTTATTGCTGAGTCATTACAAGGCCAATGCCCGGTTTTTCCGCCTCAATAAATCCTCGCCCATATTCAACGAGCTTAAAGGCATAATCTCCAAGACCGCCAAGCTGGCCGTTATTGTTGTTCTGTCCTGCGCCCCGCTTCTTTACGCAAATGGGCCGCAGCTTAACTTAAAGGACGCGATACTCACTGCCTTTAAAAACAATAAAGACCTTAAGATGCAGGAAGAGGAGGTGGCGGTGGCAGCTGCCAATATCGTGGATGCCCGAAGCGCCTTTTTGCCCAAACTAAACTTCGAGGCAGCCTATACCCGCAATGAAAAGGTATTTGTAGAAAATATCTTTACCGGTTATAAGAACGACAACCTGATGGGATTTGCCTTAAGCGAATCTCTCTTTAGCGGCGGCGCCAATTTATCCGCTCTGCGTCAGGCGCAAATAGGCTTAAATGTTCGGAAAGAGACTTTGCGCGCCAAGAAATTAGAGGTGGAGTTTGAAATAAAACGGCTCTATTACGGTTTGCTTTTGGCTTTTGAGAACGAGCGCATTGCCCGTGAGGCCTTAGGGCGGGCCAAGGCGCATTACGCGGATGTAAAGCATAAATTCAATCAGGGTGCTGCCTCGCGTTTTGATGTGCTGCAATCCGGCGTGCAGGTATCTTTGCTGGAACCGCCTTTGGTAAAGGCGCGTAACGAGGTTAAACTTATCAAGGCCGAACTGAATAAGGCTATGGGTTTAAAAATAGATGAGCCAATTGAGGCCAGCGAAGAGCTTACCTGCCGTTTCTTTACAATAACCGAGGAGGAATTTCTTAAAACCGCCTATCTGCATAAACCCGAGATGGCGCTAAAGGCTTTGGGTATTGATATCAATAAGTGGGCCATTGCTCTAGCCAAGTCCGGTTACCGGCCGCAGGTGAATTTGGCGGCCAATTATTCTTTTCGCTCCAATGATTTGGGCAGCATCTTTGAGGCAAAGCAAAGTAACTGGAATGCCGGCGTGGCCTTCAACATCCCCATCTTCGAGGGTTTTTCCGTCAAGGCCAAGGTGGATGAGGCCAAGGCGCGCTATGCCGAGGCCGTAGTGGACAAAGAGAATTTAAGCGATCAAATCGCCGTGGACATCCGTCAGGATTGCCTGAATCTAAAGGAGTCCGCGGCAATAATCCAGTCTCAGAAAGACCATGTAGGCGAGGCCCGCGAGGCCTTAAGGATTGCTGAGGTAAGTTATGATAATGGCGTGGCGAAAAATTTGGATGTCTTGGACGCGCAGGTGTCTTTAGTGCAAATCCAGACCAATTTAGCCAGCGCAATATATGATTATCTGATGGCCGAGGCCTCGCTTAAGCGGAATATGGGCGAGAGCTATGTCCGGGAGGAAAAAGATGAAGAAAAGAATTAAGAGCGTAATCATTATTATGTTGATCTTTTTTGCCGGCGCTGCCTCGGGGCTTTTCTTCATAAAAGAAAAGAACCGGCATAACCGCCAGATAAAGGTTTCCGGCAACATCGAAGGCGATGAAGTGCGCATTGCCTTTCGGGTCAACGGCCAAATCGTGGAGTTGTTGACTGACGAAGGCGAGGTCATCAGGAGAGGCGACATTGTAGCGCGCTTAAATACCGACGAGCTAAGTAAAGTGCGCGATAATGCCTTGGCTGTCCTTAAGGCTGCGGAATATGATTATCAGCTTTCCAGGTTGGATTATGACCGGGCAGAAAATCTTTTAAAGGCCGGGGCCATTTCCGTGCAGGCGCGCGACAATGCCAAGACTCAATTCGACGCGGACCGCGCCAATGTGGAGCAGGCGCAAGCCTCGCTGGAGCTGGCCCAGACCCGCTTAGGGTTCGCCGAATTGGCTTCGCCCTTGGATGGGTTTGTTTTAGTAAAAAGCTCGCTTACCGGCGAGGTGATTCAGCCGGGCACTCCGGTATTTACCGCGGTTGATCTGCATAATCTTTGGGTCACTGCCTATATCAACGAAACGGATTTGGGCCGGGTAAAACTTAATCAGGAGGCCTATGTTACCACCGATACCTATCCCGGAAAAAAATATAAGGGGAGGGTCTCGTTTATTTCCAGCGAAGCAGAATTCACGCCCAAGTTTATCCAGACGCAGGAGGAAAGGGTCAAGCTGGTTTACCGCATCAAGATTCGGGTGGACAATGAAAGTCTGGACCTAAAACCCGGAATGCCTGCGGACGCTTATATTATTGAATGATTACCATCAAAACCCAGAACCTCACCCGCAAGTTCGGCGGGCTTACTGCGCTTGACCATCTGAATCTGGAGGTGGAGGAAGGCGAGATTTTCGGCTTAGTCGGCCCGGACGGCGCAGGCAAGACTACCACGATGCGCCTTTTAACCGGAATCCTGGAGCCCACCGAAGGCGAGGCCTGGGTTTACAATAAACATACTGTAAAAGAAGCAGAGCAGTTGAAGGAATGTATTGCTTATATGTCGCAGCGCTTTGGGCTGTATGAGGAATTAAGCGTTCTGGAGAATATTAATTTTTTCGCGGATGTTTACGGCGTGGCCAAAGAAAAACGTCAAGAGACCATTGACCGTTTATTGGGTTTTTCCGGGCTCCTGCCTTTTAAACAGCGTTTTGCCGGACGACTCTCCGGGGGGATGAAACAGAAGTTAGGTTTGGCCTGCGCTCTTATCCACACACCAAGGGTTTTATTTTTGGATGAACCTACTAACGGAGTAGACCCGGTTTCCCGTCGGGATTTCTGGAATATCCTCTATGATCTTTTGAAGGAAAAGGTCACCATCTTTTGTTCCACTTGTTATCTTGACGAGGCAGAGCGCTGCGGTCGCGTGGGCTTAATGCATAAAGGCAAACTGCTGCGCTGCGCCTCACCGGATAAAATTAAACACGAGCGCAGCGCCAAGACCTTGGAAGAGGCATTTGTGCAGATTATTAAGGAATATGAGCGCCAGTAACTTTGCAGTCAGTGTTCAGGGTCTGGAGAAGCGGTTCGGCGAATTTATTGCCGTCAACCGGATAAATTTTTCTGTCTGCGAAGGAGAGATATTCGGATTCTTAGGGCCCAACGGCGCAGGCAAATCCACCACCATCCGCATGCTCTGCGGCATCATTCCCCCGACGGGCGGAAGCGGTAAGGTTGGCGGATACGATATCATTAAGGAGCAGCACAATATCAAAGAGCACATTGGCTATATGTCGCAGAAATTCTCTCTCTACAACGACCTGACCGTGGAGGAGAACATTGATTTCTACAGTGGCATTTATAAACTTCCGGCTAAAGAAAAAAAGCAACGCCTTGAGGAGACCCTACGCATTGCCGGACTCGAGGGAATGGCTTCCAGACTTACCGCTACTTTGGCCGGTGGCTGGAAACAGCGCTTAGCCTTGGGCTGCGCCCTGTTGCATAAGCCACGGATAATTTTTTTGGATGAGCCTACCTCCGGCGTTGACCCCCTTACCCGGCAGAATTTCTGGAATATCATCAAAGGCCTCGCCGCCCAAGGCGTGACTGTATTTGTGACTACGCATTATATGGATGAGGCGGAGAATTGCAACCGTATGGTCCTGATTTATCACGGCACGATTATCGCCCAAGGCTCGCCTCAGGAGATGAAAACGCAAGGGATGAAGAACGAGGTTTTGGAAATAGAAGTTGCTGATTCCCAGCGTTGGCTGGAGCAAGTAAGCAAATTAGACGGGGTTAAGGAGGCGGCGCTTTTTGGCGCAAATATCCATGTGGTCGTGTATGACCGCCTTAAAGCTATTGCCGCGATAGAGAGTTTCTTAAGGCAAGAAGGGGCGGGAGAATTTCAGATTACGAAGATACTTCCCTCGTTGGAAGATGTATTTGTCTCGGCAATTGAAAATTACGACCGGGAGCATCCCGCCCAATGAATGTAAAAAGAATTAAGGCCATTGCTTGGAAGGAATTTGTGCAGATAAAACGCGACCCGCGCTCTTTGACTCTGGCCTTGGGGATACCCATATTCCTGCTTTTGATTTTTGGCTACGGACTTTCCTTGGATATTGATCATGTGCGCACCGTGGTGTGGAATCAGGATGCCTCTTCAAAGTTAACCCGCGATTTCCTGCGCAATTTTGGCTATTCCAAATTCTTTAAGATCGTCGGGGAAACCGATAATTACCGCGACATCCAGCGGCAAATCGACAGCGGCAAAGTAATGATGGCCTTGGTAGTTCCTAAGGATTTTTCGCATTATCTCGAGTGCGGCAAGCCGGCGCCTCTACAGCTTATCGTGGACGGCAGCGACGCCAATACCGCTACCATTGCTATGGGTTATGTGCGTTCGGTAGTGGGCAATTACAATGTGAAGCTGCTGCAGGATACCTTTGCCGTCTATGGACTGCGGCCTCCCAAGTTAGTAGATGCTCGTCCGCGGGTCTGGTTTAATATGGGTCTTACGAGCACTTGGTTTATTACGCCCGGAGTGATTGCGATGATCATAATGATTATCGCCGCGTTGTTGACCTCGATTTGCATTGCCCGGGAGTGGGAAAGGGGAACTATGGAGCAGCTTATCTCGACACCGGTCAAAGGCCCGGAATTGGTCATGGGAAAATTCATTCCCTATTTTGCCATTGGTTTCTTTGATTTGTTGGTGGGGGTAGCTATGGCGAGGTTTTTATTTGGCGTGCCTTTTCGCGGCAGTTATATCCTGTTGTTTATTCTAAGCGCGCTTTTTTTAACCGGCGCTTTGTCGCAAGGCATTATCATTTCAGTGGTGGCCCGCACCCAACTGATGGCCAGTCAGTTAGCCAGCCTGACCACGATGATACCTACGATGCTGTTGTCCGGGTTTATCTATCCGATTTTCAATATGCCCAAGTTTGTTCAGGCGATTACCTATTTCATCCCCGCGCGTTACTATAATGTGATCTTAAGGGAGTTGTTTCTAAAGGGCGGCGACTTGGATATGATGTGGGACGAGGCGGTATTTTTGTTTTTCTTTGCCGTCTTGATGCTGGGGATGGCAATAAGGAAATTTAAGAAAAAGGTGGCTTAAGATGTTCGAGCGGGCCGGGGCAATTCTGATAAAGGAATTTAAACAGATCTTCCGCGACCCCCGGATGAAAACCATAATTTTTGTCTCTCCCTTAATCCAGATAATTCTCTTTGGATACGCGGCCAATAAAGACATCACTTATGTGCCCACGGCAATTTACGACCGCGACAATACCGCACTGAGCCGCGAGTTAGTGCGCCGCTTTACCTATTCCAAATATTTCGTACCGGAAAGATATATTTACGATGACCGGCAGCAAAACTTGAGCTTGGATAAAGGCAAGGCCAGCGTGGTGATTCGTATTGACCGCGGTTTTGGCCGCGACTTAAACGCCGGCAAGGACGCCGCGGTGCAGCTGGCCTTTGACGGCACTGACTCCAATACCGCGATGGTGGTGATGGGCTATGCCAATACGGTTGCCAGTAAATTCCAGCAGGATTTGCTGCGTCAGGAATTGGCGGCGCGGGGAATCTTAAAGGAGATTCCCCAGGTTGATTTAAGGGATCGGGCGTGGTTTAATGGAAATCTCGTCTCCCGCAATTATTATCTTCCCGGCGTCATTGCTACGATTGTAACGATGATGTCGCTTTTATTGACGGCGATGGCCATTGTCAAAGAAAAGGAAATTGGCACTATGGAGCAGCTGACCGTCAGTCCTTTAATGCCCATTGAGTTGATTATCGGCAAGCTTCTGCCTTTTGGCGTAATCGCCCTCATCCAGATTACTTTAATTACCCTGTTGGGGGTGCTCTGGTTTCATATTCCTTTACGGGGGAATATCTTGCTCTTATTGTTTTCCACCAGTATTTATTTGTTCACCACCTTAGGCATTGGTTTGTTTATTTCCACAATATCCTCAACCCAACAGGAAGCGATGATGTCGGTTTTTCTTTTCTATATGCCGACGGTATTGCTTTCCGGTTTTGCCTATCCCATTGCCAATATGCCCAAGCTCATCCAGTGGTTTACCCTTATCAATCCCTTGCGTTATTTCTTGGTGGTCATCCGGGGAATCTTTCTTAAAGGGGTGGGATTGGATATCCTTTGGGTGCAATTGGCGCCGCTGGTGTTGATGGGCTTTATTATCATTTCCTTAAGCGCTTTAAAATTCCGCAAGAGTTTGGCGTAAGATTTTTTTCTATCGGTCAACAAAAAACTTGACAGGCCCGGTAGTATATGCTAATGTTCGAATATACTAAATTATAAGGTGATTATGGAACATAAACTTTTTGAGCTGCACGCGCAGATGTGTCAGGTTTTTACTTCCCCTAAGCGCTTAGAGATACTGAATCTCCTGCGGGATAAAGAATTGTCAGTAGGCCAGTTAGTTAAGCTTGCCAAGATCCGCCAGGCAAATCTTTCACAGCATTTAAGTATCTTAAGAGAGAAGGGAGTGGTTAAGACGCGCAGATCCGGTCAAACAATATATTATTCTTTAGCCAATACTAAGATTATCAAGGCCTTTGATATTCTAAATGAGATACTCCGGGAACGGCTGGATGAGAATGATAGATTGGTCAAAGACATTCGTAGGGGAGGGACGAACAATGTTAAGTAAATTAACCGAAATAGTCACTAAATTTCCGAAAACAACCATAGCGCTGTTTTTAGTCGCCACCGTCTTCTTTGCCATACAGTTTCCAAAGATAAAGATAGACACCGACCCGGAGAATATGCTTGAGCAAAAACAGGCTGACAGGGTTTTCTACGATAAGGTTAAAAAAGAATTCGGTATCCATGACCTTTTGGTAGTGGGTATAGTTGACGATAGAGGAATTTTTAACCAAGATACATTAAAAAGAATTGCCAAGGCAACCGATGATATCTTAAAGATTAAAGGCGTAATTATTGAAGATGTGGTTAGCTTACGCACCTCAGATAATGTAACTTCGGAAGGCGGCACCTTGGTAGTAAAACGCTTTATGGTGGGGATTCCTCAGAACCAGAAAGAAATAGAAAATCTTAAAAAGGCGCTTTACGGCAATTCCTTCTTTGTGGACAAGATTATCTCTCGTGATGGCAAGGCTACATCTATCTACATCCCTATTGAGAGCAAAAACCAAAGTTACCGTATATCCAAAGAAATCGAGAAAATCCTTAAAAAAGAATTAGCGCCGGAACAAAAGTATTATTTAGCAGGACTGCCGGTTGCTGAAGACACCTTTGGCCATGAGATGTTTGTCCAGATGGGTATCACCGCACCTCTGGCCGGATTTTTTATAATGCTCCTTTTATTTCTAATTTTCAGGCTGGGTATAGCGCTTATTCCGCCCATGCTCGATGCGATGTTAAGCGTTATCTGGACAATGGGTCTATTGATTGGCTTGGGTTTTACCGTCCATATTATGAGTTCGATGATCCCCATATTTCTTATGCCCATTGCCCTATTGGATGATATTCATATCTTGAGCGGTTTTTTTGACCGGTACCCCTTAATTAAAGATAAAAGAAAGACACTGATATTGACAATGAAAGACCTCTATAGGCCTATGTTTTTTACCTCTATAACCTCGGCAGTTGGCTTTGGCTCATTGGCTTTAGCGGATATCCCTCCTGTAAGAGTCTTTGGCCTTTTTGTCGCTTTCGGCATAATGGCAGCGTGGCTATTTACGCATACAATTGTTCCGGCAACCATCACGCTTATGAACGAAAAGAAACTGGCTGTATTTTTAGAAAAGAGGCAAAAAAAGACCTCTATCCTTGACAAAATCCTTAAGGCATTCGGCAGATTTTCATTTCATAGAAGTAAGGCCATCTTGATAGCATCCCTAGTAGTTCTTATTCTTGGCATCATAGGGATTTACCGGATTCGTATTAATGACAATCCTGTAAAATGGTTTAAGCCAAAACACAAGATAAGAATTGCAGATGATGTTATGAACAAATCTTTCGGCGGAACCTACATGGCTTATTTAGCAGCGGAAGGAGACAAAGAAGATGTGGTAAAAAGGCCGGAGGCAATGTTTTACTTAGACAAATTGCAAAGTCACCTCGAAGGCCTAAAAATTGTTGGCAAAACTTCATCGGTCGCGGATATTGTGAAAAGGATAAACTATGTTTTACATGACGAAAATAAGTCATTTAATACTGTGCCTGATAACCAACAGGAGATTGGCCAATATCTCTTCTTATTTTCTATGACAGGAGATCCGAACGACCTTGATAATTTCTTAGATTACAATTCTCAAAAAGCAAATATCTGGATTCAGATGAAAGGAGGAGATAATACTCAGATGCGTAAGGTTGAGCATTATACTTACGACTTTATGAAAAATAACCCTCCGCCTAAAGATATAACTATTAGATGGTCCGGCCTTACCTATATTAATAAGGTCTGGCAGAATCTTATGGTCTGGGGCATGCTTAAGGCAGTGTTAGGAAGCTTTGTTATTGTATTTTTACTTATGGTTTTGGAATTTCGTTCTTTGAGGTTAGGCATTATTTCAATGCTGCCATTGACTATTGCAATTATATCCTCCTATGGGCTTGTGGGTTTTGCAGGCAAGGACTATGATATGCCTATTGCTGTTTGCGGCGCGTTAGCCCTTGGGATGGCCATTGACTTTGCCATTCATTATTTGCAGAGATTTAAGGCAGCGTATCGCGAATTTAAAGATTTAGAAGCCACTAACACATTTATGGCGGGTGAGCCGTATAGAGCTATAGCGGGTAATGCCATTGTCATCTCCTTAGGATTTTTGCCTTTAATAACCTCTACGCTTACTCCCTATGTAACCGTAGGGACATTCTTTGCCCTGCTAATGGTATTCAGCACATTAGCTACCTTAATTTTATTGCCAGCGATTATGAGATTATGGGGTAACTCATTGTTCCGGAAGGAGGTTTCAAAATGACCCATTCGACTTCGCTCAGGGTCATCCTGAGCGAGCGAGGAATGTAAATGAGGAGGAGTCGAAGGATGAGAACGATTAAGATGCTTCTTATGCTCAGTCTGTTAATTTTTGCCAGTTTCGCCGGGAAGGCATCCTTTGCTAAAGACGAATTATCCGCCGATGACATTATCGCTAAATCAAGGCTCGTTTTTTATTATGCTGGCGATGATATGAGGGCAAAGGTGTTGATGGAGCTAATAAATAAAGAAGGGCAGAAAAGGATAAGAGAGCTTACTATGCTGAGGAAGGATTACGAAGAAGGTGGAAAACAGAAATATTTTATGTACTTTCATAAGCCTTCCGATGTAAAGGATACCACCTTTATGGTCTATAAATACCCCGATAGAGACGATGACCGCTGGCTATTTATACCGAGTATCAATTTGGTCAAAAGAATCGCTGCTAACGATAAATACTCCAGCTTTGTGGGCAGTGATTTTACCTATGAAGATGTCTCTGGCAGGAAGCCGGATGAGGATAAGCATACCCTATTAAGAAAAGAAGCGCTAAACGGCAAAGATTGTTTTGTGATCGAAAGCATGCCCCTTGGCGCCTCAGAGTATACAAAGAGAATATCGTGGATTGATGAAACGAATTTTTTGCCTTTAAAGGAAGAATTTTACGACAAACAGAATGAGCTTTACCGGCAGTTTGAGGCGCAAGAGATAAAAGATATAAATGGTATATTAACCGTGACTAAAAGGGTAATGAAAAATATCAAAACCGGCCATCGCACCGAGGTAACCTTACAAGAGGTTGAATATAATTTAGGGATAGGAGATGATGTCTTTTCCGAGCGTTATTTAAGGAGACCACCTGCGGAATGGATAAAATAGAAAAATATCAAATATCAAATATCAAATATCAAAATGACAATGCGAAATTAAAAAATTTTAAAACATTTTGGATTTTGATTTTTGCATTTTATCTGGTATTTGGATTTTGGATTTGTTCAGTTTATGCGGAAGAGTTATCGCTGCACGGGTTTCTGCAGACAAATTATTCTGTTAGAGCCAACGATGATAACCCGCAGGGAGCAAAACAGGGAAACCTAATTTTAGGTGAAGAAAGAGCGCAGCTTAAAGCCTCATTTTATCCGCAAAAAAGCAAAATAGGGGCATTTGTAAAATCTGATTTTTACCATGATTGGGTAGAAGAAGATTGGGCCTTTGATTTCCGGGAAGGGTATCTTGATTTTATGGATGATAAATTTGGCTTAAGAGTCGGCAGGCAAATATATACCTGGGGAGTAGGGGACCTTCTTTTTATAAATGACATCTTCCCTAAAGACTGGGAGGCATTTTACTCTGGTAGGCCATTGGAATACTTAAAAATAGGAGTGGATAGCCTAAAGCTGGATATTTATTCTGATATTGTTTCTGCCGAAGCCGTTATAATGCCAAATTTTCAGGCAGATGATTTGCCCTCAGTTGGGAGATTCCATTTTTTTGACCCATATCCGAATATACCAAATAGAGAACTTGAAAAGCCGGATTCCGCCTTTGAGAAATTCGGGAACATGGAATATGCTTTAAGGCTTTACCGTAATATTGGAGATTTTGATGTTTCAGCATATACTTACAAAGGTTTTTTTAGAGCACCGGGAATGAAAGCAGATAATTTTAATTCTCCTTCCACCATCTCTCAATTCTACCCAGAATTGGCCGTCTATGGCCTAAGCGCGCAAAGAAGCGCCTTGGGAGGGGTGGTAAGCGCAGAATACGGCTATTATGACTCTTTAGATGATAGAAACGGCAAAGACCCAGGCATTAACAATTCACAATCGCGTTTTCTTATAGGATATCAGAAGGCCTTCCCCGAGGATTTTACCGTCGGTCTCCAATATTATGGCGAACTAATGCATCAATATCGCCAGTATGAAGATAATCTTCCTCCTACGTTTGCGAAGATAAAACAGCTTCATCAATATCTTACTTTAAGGCTTACAAAATTGCTTAAATATCAAACACTGAAGCTTTCATTGTTTACCTTTTATAGCCCGGATGAAGAGGATTTTTTTATAATCCCGGAGGTAAGCTATAACTTTACTGATAATCTTCTCGGAGTTATAGGCATGAACATCTTCGCCGGAGCCAAAGACGATACCACATTCGGACAGCATAAAAAAGATACTAACATTTATGTAACGATAAGATATAGTTTTTGAAAGGGGGTGAGAAAAATGACTATGGAGAGAGCATTAAGAGGTATTGCCGGGACGTTTATTTTAATCAGTCTCATATTAGCTTACTTTGTAAATCGCAACTGGCTCTGGTTTACCGCCTTTGTGGGTTTTAATCTCTTCCAATCTGCTTTTACCAATTGGTGCCCGATGATGTGGGTATTAAGAAGATTTGGGATGAGGTGAAATAAATAAGGAGGGATAAGCGATGTTAAATAAAAAAGGATTAGTAGGTCTAACAAGTGTATTTTTGTATTTGGTAGCCTTGAATTTCACCAATTATCTATATGCAGAGCATCCCACAGAACATCCTCAGCTGCCCTTTAAAAAACAGACTCAACAAGACTTAAATAAGGAATTCTCGAGTAACCTCAAGGATTATATCCAAGATACCTTGAAGAAGACAGGAACGCTACCAATTAAAAATATTAATGGGGAGGATTTCGCTATACCTGGCAAATTGGAACTTGTGCGTATTCACGAAGATAAGATTATCCGCTATAAGGACAATACCTATTTTGCCTGTGCGGACTTCATTGCTAAATCTAATCAAACCGAAACTAATTACGATTTGGATTTCTTTATGAGCAAGAGCGATGGTGTATGGAAGTTGGATAGAATACTCTTGCACAAAATAAATAGTAAATTGCAGATGACTTATAAGGATAATGAGCCTGTGCCAGTAAGAGAAGAAATACCAGAGAAACCCGCTTCCGAACACCCATAGGAAGATATGGAAGAACTATTAAAAAATTTGGGAAATTATTTACAGAGTTCATCCCTTCTTGCCTATGTAGCGGTATTTATAGGAGGACTGCTCATAAGTTTTACTCCTTGTATCTATCCGGTGATTCCTGTCACAGTAGGAGTAATTGGCAGCCAGGCAATGGCTAAAAAAAGAACACACATTTTTTTATTATCCCTGCTCTATGCTTTAGGTATAGCCACCACCTACTCAGCATTTGGTGCGTTTGTAGCTTTGACGGGAAAGGTCTTTGGACAATTGATAAGCTCCAGTCCTGTCACCTACATAATTGTAGGAAATATTTGCATCTTATTAGGCTTGAGTAGGTTTGAAGTAGTGTCTCTACCTTTTCTTAATTTTGGTAGAGGTTTTCTTGGGATAAATAAAAAGAAAACAGGACTTTTAGGAATTTATTTTTTAGGCCTAGTCTCAGGGTTGGTTGTAGGACCTTGTACCTCCGCGGTATTGGGCGCTATCCTGGCATATGTTGCCTTAAAACAGAACCTCCTATTTGGTATAACCTTACTCTTTACCTTTGCCTTCGGTATGTGTATACTTTTAATTATTTTAGGAACATTTAGTGGGTTTCTTGCAGCATTGCCCAAGGCTGGTTCCTGGATGAGAAGAGTGGAGCGGTTCTTTGGCTGGGTTTTAATTGCGTTAGGAGAATATTTTTTGGTCATAGCAGGAAAATATCTGATCTAAGGTTGCGGAAACTAAAAACTAGGAGGTGGGTGATGGTGAAAAAATTGATGTTTGTAATTTTTTGTTTAATAGTTTTTGGTATATCAAAATACCTTTATGCAGAACAAGAACACCCCCAGGAACATCCTCAGCAGCCTTTTAAGCAAATGGATAAGATGGTCTTAAGTTATTTAAAGATTGGAGAGATACTTTCCACGGCTTCAATAGAAGGAATAGGTCGAGAAGCAGAAACAATCACAAGATTAACATCTGACCTCATTGAGAAGAAAAGTGGTCTTGCTGAGGATGAGGGTAAGTCTAAAATTTTAGTAAAAAGGACAAACGAGATAAATGAGGCCAGCCAAAGATTACTCCAAGCAAAATCTCTTAAAGAGAAGCGTATTGAATATGAAGTTTTAAGCCATCCGATGGTTTCTTATCTAAAGAGATTTGCAGACAAAAAATAT
>JBMONJ010000057.1:0-15091 GCA_049324655.1 Candidatus Omnitrophota bacterium
ATTCCATTTTATTTCCTCTTGTTGTATATTCAAGGCTGTTAATGTCAAATTCCAAATGTCAAATAAATCTCAAATGTCCAAATCCAAATTGGTGATTGGATATTGCCTGCCTGCCGGCAGGCAGGGAATTTATTAGTCATTTGACATTGGACATTGGTCATTAATCACGCAACAACTGCCG
Source organism: Candidatus Omnitrophota bacterium (assembly GCA_049324655.1). Taxonomy (GTDB): domain Bacteria; phylum Omnitrophota; class Gorgyraeia; order JAUYCX01; family JBMONJ01; genus JBMONJ01. The sequence continues at coordinate 182 of JBMONJ010000057.1, forward strand.
TATTTTCTCAACCACCGCTTTACAATCAACCTTCAACCCCTCACCGTTGTGTCGCAGTTTTATTTCCACCTTATTTTCTCTAAGGTTGTTCTCCCCGACGGTAATCCGCAAAGGGATGCCAATAAGGTCAGCATCCTTGAATTTCATCCCCGCTGTCTCAGGCCGGTCATCTAAAAGACAACTTATACCACTGGCATTTAGTTCTTCATAAAACCGGCTGGCGGTTGCCATCACCTGCTCATTGTGCGCTTGCACCGGCAGAATCAACACTGTAAACGGCGCGACATTCTTCGGCCAGATAATCCCCTGCACGTCATTATGTTTTTCAATAATAGCGGCGAGCATCCGGCTTACACCGATACCATAACAGCCCATAATTATCGGCTGCTGCCTGCCGGTCTCATCCAAGAATAAAGCTGACTGCGCCTTGCTATATTTGGTGCCTAATTGAAAAATATGGCCTACTTCCACGGCCTGCTGTGTCGCAAGTCCTTTTTGCTTGCAACGGGGGCAGGAGTCCAAAGGAGGCCCAGGATTACTAATGGCAAATTCACAGGTCTTGCAGAGTACGATTGAGTCTTCCCCGTTTTCCGCCGGTACCATAAACTCATGGGAGATATTTCCTCCCATTATTCCGGGATCGGCTTCGGTAATGACAATATCCAAACCCGAACGCCGGAAGATATTTTTATACGCCTCGTACATCGCCGCATAATTCTTCTTTAAACCTTCCGCATCGCGGTCAAAACTATAGGCGTCCTTCATAATGAATTCGCAGGCTCTCACCAACCCAAAACGGGGACGGATTTCATCGCGGAATTTGGTCTGAATCTGATAGAATATCAAGGGAAGCTGCTTATAAGATTGCACATGATCCTTGACTAACTGGGTTATGACCTCTTCGTGCGTGGGCCCCAGACAAAGCTCGCGGCCCCGACGGTCTTTAAAACGGATCAAGGTCTGCTGCAGCTGCTCGTCACGGCCGGTCTTTTTCCATAATTCCATTGGCTGCAGGCAGGGTAATAATAATTCCTGCGCGCCGGCCAAGTCCATTTCTTCACGAATGATCTGCTCTATTTTCTCCAGCACCAAAAGACCCAAAGGCAAGTAGGTATAAACTCCAGAGGTCAGCATGCGTATCAGGCCGGCGCGCAGCAGCAATTTATGACTTATTGCCTCCGCCTCCTGCGGCGCCTCTTTTAATGTAGGGATGAATGTCTTTGACCACAACATAGATAATCACCTATACACCTTGAACGCAGATATTCGCAGATTTCCCGCAAATATTCGCAGATAATCTGCGGAGATCTGCGTTTGATTTGCGAGAATCTGCGTTAAGTTTTTTCTTTTCACAATGAAAACAACTCCTCCGGAAACTTAACATTCAGTTTCTTGAATTTGGGCAAAAACCATGATTTTGGTTTGCAGTAGGTCCAATTGCCGATAATTCTGCCTTCCGTATCCATATCCTTCTGCTCGAAAATCACGATATTCTCTCTGCGGATATTGCCATCCTCTACATTGCCGATCTCGGTAATGTGGGTTACCCGCCTTATCCCGTCGGGTGAATGTTCCATATGTACCACCAAATCAAGGGCATTGGCAATCAATGTGCGCACATTAGGCAGGGCCAGCTGGATACCCGACATCAAAATCATCGTCTCCAATCTAAGGATTGCATCAGTAGGAGAATTGGCATGAATGATAGCCAACGAGCCGGTATGCCCGCTGGCGATAGCCTGAATCATATCCAGGGCCTCGGCGCCGCGGATTTCTCCGATGATTATCCTATCCGGCCGCATACGCAGGGAATTTTTAAAAAGATCCCGGATGCCGATTTCGCCTTTGCCTTCGACATTTTGCGAGCGGCTCTGCAGACTGACCACATGTTCCTGCTGCAGGCGAAGTTCCGAGGTATCTTCAATGGTAACGATCCTCTCCTTAGCCGGGATATACTGCGATAAGACATTCAAGAGCGTGGTCTTGCCTACGCCGGTGGCGCCGGAAAAGACGATATTCAAACGGGCCTTAATAGTCGCGACCAAGAAGTCTGCCATCTTCTGATCCAAGGCGCCTAACTTCACTAAATCCTCAATGCGGTTTATAGCCGTGGAAAATTTACGAATGGTAATCACCGGCCCGGTCAGAGAAACTGGAGGGATAATAATATTCACCCGTGAGCCGTCGGTCAATGAAAAATCCACATAAGGCATTGACTCATCCACCCTTCTTCCTGAAGGAGTAATTATCTTCTGAATGGTATGCATCAGGTGCTGCTCGTTGTTAAAAAAGATATTGGTGCGCTCGATGTTGCCGTTTTTCTCAACATAGACCAAATTGGGGCCATTAACCATAATCTCGGTTATGGAATTGTCTTCAATCAGCGGCCTTAAAGGCCCCAGGCTGACAAACTCATCATAAAACTCTTGCATCAGCCGCTGCTCGTCAGCCTCCAAAAGCTTTACATCCTCAGCGTAAATAACCGAACGGATGCCTTCCAAGATATACTTCTTGATCTCCTCCGGGCTCAGCTTGTCTTTTAAGGTCAGAAATTCCGGACGGCGCACAAAATACTGGCGAATCTTATCGGTTAATTCTTTGGCGATCATATTTGTCCTCGCTTTATTTCTTTAATCAAATAATCCATTGCCGCGCTTTGCTTAAGCCGCTTGATAATCTTCCCGCGGCGAAAGACCAGTCCCCTTTTATTGCCAAAGGCAACTCCCAAATCGGCTGCCCCAGCTTCTCCCGGACCGTTTACAAAACAACCCATAACTGCGACGCGTAGGGGCTTGCGGCAAGAGCCGTTAAGGGGAAAATCCTTAAGTCGGCCTTCTAACCCTTCAACCATTTTCAATAAATCTACTTCGCAGCGTCCGCAGGTAGGACAGGACAAGAGTTCCGGCCGGAAGTTACGCAGCCCTAAGGCCTGCAGAATCTCCTTGGCGACATAAACTTCTTCTTCGGGTTTAGCGGTAAGCGACACCCTGATGGTATCGCCGATGCCCTCGGATAAAAGCACGCCTAAGCCCAGCGTAGACTTTATCATTCCCGGGGTAAATGCGCCGCTGGCTGTCAGGCCCAAATGCAAAGGATAATCACACTGCGCGGCAATGCGGCGATAGGCCTCCACGGTCTCCATAACCTCTGAGCATTTAAGCGAAAGAACAACATCGTAAAAATCCATTTTCTCCAGACGGCGAACATAGTCTTTGGCGCACTTCACCATTGCCTCAACTAACGCTGTGCTGCCGCGCGGCACTGAGCCGGAATTAACGCCTACGCGGATGGGAATCTTTTTCTTCTTGGCCAGCGCCACGACTGCGCGCACTTCTTCTTCCTTATAGATATTTCCCGGATTCAGGCGGATTTTGTCTATTCCGTTCTTCATTGCCTCAAGGGCGAATTGATAATGAAAATGGATATCCGCGACAAGCGGAATATCGGTTTTGCTTTTTATCGCTTTAATGGCTTGGGCCGCGGCCATATCCTTTATGGCCAGCCGGACTATTTCGCAGCCGGCCTTTTCCAGCCGCTTTATCTGACTTACTGTGGCGGCAATGTCTGCGGTTCGCGTTTTGGTCATCGATTGAATAGAGACCGGTGCGTTGCCGCCAATCTTCACGCCGCCTACGCTAACTTGTCTGGTCTTATGTCTGATAATTTGCATAATTTATGACACTAATTTCCACTAATGAAAGCACTAATTGCCGCTAATGGATTCGCGGTAATTAGTGTTTTTTAAATTAGTGGCCATTAGCGTCTTAAATGTTGTTTCAAAAACTTACACCATCTTAAGCAGCTCCTCCACCACCTTCGGGTCATAACGCACGCCCGAATAGCGCTGCAATTCCTTTTTGGCGTCTTCAATACTCATCGCCTTACGGTAAGGCCGGTCCGTGGTCATCGCATCAAAGACATCAGCAACAATCATTATGTTAAGCGGCAGGGTGATATCTGCCCCCTTAAGTCCGTCAGGATAGCCGTGGCCATCTAACTGTTCATGATGATGGCGTACCAGATAACATAACTCCGAAAGCGAACGTATCGGCCTTAAGATGTTCTCTCCGATAACTGGGTGCTCGTGAATCAAATTCATTTCATCGACGGTCAGTGGTGTGGGCTTACGCAGGACTCCGTCGGGAACACCGATTTTGCCGATGTCATGGAGGTTGCTGGCATCATTGAGCATCTTGATGGTTTTCCCATCCAGATTAAAGGCCTTGGCAAGTCGGTTGCAATATTCGCCCACCCTTTTGGTGTGGCCGCGGGTATACTGGTCTCTGGCCTCTACGGCCATAGCCAAGGCAGTGATGGTCTCCACATAAGTCTTCTCAGCATTCTCGTTTAAACGGTAATTCTCCATAGCTATCGCCAGCTGGCCAGCCAAGTCGGTAAAGAGTAACCGGTCGTCGTCGCTAAAATCCCCGCCTATGTCTTCCTTGCTCAACGCGAATGCACCGATAATCTTATTTCCATAAGCCAAAGGCACACAAAGGATCTTTTCTCCGGCAACCTCAGTGGACAAAGGCGAGGTAAGAAACGGCCGGCCTTCTTTGGCCACAAAACCCATTATCCCTTCGCCCATCCGTTCCTGGTCCGGGGAAATCTTGTTTTTTCCTATAAACAGACGGGTAAACAACTCCTGCGCCGGCTCATCAACCAGCATCAGTTGAGCGTTGTCGGCCTTTAAGGCATCCATAGTGGACATCACAATAAGCTCAAGGAAGCGGTCGATATTCTGAAAAGAGGCCACGGCCCGGCCGACCTTGGTGAGGACATCCTGAATCAACTGCTTCGATTTCTGTAGCTCGGCAATATTGTTCTCCATCTGGCGGGTGATTCTGGCGATGGACTGGGCCAGTTCATTGATTTCCAAGTCCTCGGCATTTTGTATCTTCACCGAGAGATCACCTTCGGCTACATCGCGCACCGTCTTGGCGATTGCTACAAAAGAATTCAATATCCCCCGTACCAAAAGAAACCCCACCAGCGCCGAACAAGTCAGCCAGAAAAACAGCCAGGTTATCTGTATCGAGGCCAAATCCGACCGCGCCACCACCAGATACTTGACGATAAAACTCAACATTAACAGTGGCGCCACCGACATCAGGATGAATGCCAAGAGGAACTTACGGTTGATGCGGTCTTCCCTGATTGATTTTAATTTAAGCATGATTAAGAGAAAATTTTAACGCAAATTTTCGCGAATCTAACGCAGATGGTCGCGAATCTAGCGCTGAGTCATTCGCGTTAATTCGCGTTGGATTTGCGACCATTCGCATTAAAGATGTTTTGTCAGAAACTAATCTTCCCAGCCAAACCAATGAGTTTATCAATAATCCCAAACCGCGCCAAATCGCTGTAAAAAACAAAAATTGCTATTACGATTATAAAACCGAACCCCGCGCGGCTGATCCACTCCTCGGCCTTGGTAGCCAAGGGCCGCCTCCTTATCTTCTCCAGCCCCAAGAACATAAGATGGCCGCCGTCCAAGACCGGAAAAGGGAGCACATTAAAGATTCCCAGACTAGCGCTTAACAAGGCTACAACCTGCAGCAGATAATTTATGCCTAAGCTCCAAGCATGAGTGGTAATAAAGAAAATACCCAAAGGCCCGGTCATCGAATCTTTCGCCGACATCCCTCCGGTAAGCATACGCCAAAGCGCCTTGAAGGTAGCATAGGTTATCCACCATAATTTTTGGGAGGCGGCAAAAAAAGAATCTCCTAAATTGTATTTTAGAATAACAAATTCTTCCTTGGGAACGATGCCGATAATACGCACCCTTTCTTCCTGGCCAAAAATATTTTTCAGTCTCTCCACGCGTGGCTCAATAAGAAAAGTTTTCTCCTGGCCGTCGCGAAGCAGCCGTACTTCTATATTACCCGCTTTGCGGCTACGGATTATTTCCTGCATCTCGTCCCACTCTTTAACCCGCAAGGAATCAACGGCGATAATCAAATCGTTTTTCGCCAAGCCCGCCTTTTGCGCCGGAAATCCTTCTAATAATTCGCCGACCCGGGTACCCAAAGCCGGATAGCCGGTCAAAAAAACAAAATAGAAAACCACGAGGGCCAAAAAATAATTCAAGAGCGGTCCAGCAAACACAATCGCCGCCCGTTCCCCCGGCGGTTTGGCAAGGTATTCCCAGTCATTACCCTTAAATTCTTCGCGGGTGTCACCGCAGAGTTTGACATAACCGCCTAAAGGGATAAGGCTCAAACTGTACTGCGTAAAATTACGCGTATAGGAAATCAGCCGGGGGCCGAATCCTAAGGAAAATTTTTCCACCCGCACGCCCAGCATCCTAGCTACCACCAGGTGGCCAAATTCATGGACAATAATGAGGACACTTAGAACGGTTAAAAATACCAATACACCCATATTTTATGCGTTAATCAGGCGACACGCTTCCTGTCGTGCCCACTTGTCGGCGGACAAGATAGCGTCGAGAGCCGGTTGGTTTGCGGTCTTATGTCTTGCTACTACCTTTTCTACCGTCGGATAAATGTCCTTAAAAGAAATCCTGCCGTTTAAAAATGCCCCTACCGCCTCTTCGTTAGCCGCGTTCATAACCGCAGGAAGACTGCCGCCTTTTTCAGCCACCTGCCGGGCAAGACCAAGGGAAGGGAATTTCTTGAGATCCGGCCTGGCAAAGGTAAGCTTACCCAACCGCGCCAAATCCAAATCAGGAAGCCGGCTGGCGATCCGCTTTGGATAGGTCAGCGCAAACTGTATAGGCAGGCGCATATCCGTCACCCCCAGCTGGGCAATGATGCTCCCGTCGATAAATTTGACCATCGAATGCACTGCCGCCTCTTTATGCACCAGGACCTCGATATCTTTAACCGCAACTTCAAACAACCACTGCGCCTCAATTATCTCCAGCCCCTTATTCATCATCGTCGCCGAATCCACGGTAATCTTTTTGCCCATTTTCCAGCGGGGATGACGCAAGACCTCTTTTAAAGTAATCCGCGAAAAGTCTCTCTTCGGCAACGCGGCAAATGGCCCGCCGGAAGCGGTCAGATAAATCTTGTCAATCTCTTTTCTTTCCCTGCCCGCAAGACACTGGAATATCGCGCTCTGCTCACTGTCAACGGGAATCATCCGGGCGCCGAATTTCTTTGCCTCGGCAATGATTATCCCGCCGGCCATTACCAAGGCTTCTTTGTTAGCCAAAGCGATGGCTTTTCCCGCGCGCACTGCCGAGAGTAATGGAAAGAGCGCCGCGCTGCCGCTAATAGCAATGACCACGATATCGGCTTGCGGCAGCGCGGCCACCCGGTTAAAACCCTCCTGCCCCAAGACTTCAATTTTGCCGTTGGTTATTGCCTTTACTTCACCCACATAATCGTCTTTTACAGCAATCGCCGATGGAGCAAAGCGCCTTACCTGCTCTTTAAGCAAACCGACATTCGAGAAGGCAGTGAGTCCGACTATGGAAAAATCTTCAGGCAAACGGCTCACAATATCCAGGCTATTTCTGCCTATTGAACCCGTCGAACCGACAATCGCTACGCGCTTCATTTTTAATCGCTAATGACCACTAATTTAAAACACTAATGACCGCGAATATATTAGCGGCGATTAGCGTTTCACAAGCTATGCAACACCGTGCTCATATAGAAATAAAACACCGGCGCGGTAAACAGGATACTGTCGATCATATCCAGCATGCCGCCTAAGCCCGGCAACAAATTCCCTGAGTCCTTGACCTGACAATCCCGCTTTATAAGCGACTCTGACAAATCACCTAATTGAGCCAGAATTCCGAAAAAAGCGCCGGTTAAAATTAAATTAAAATAAGAAAAACAACTTAAGTCCGGCAGATAAATCTTGCTGGCCATCGCCGCCAGGATACTAAACACCAGACCGCCAACTGCCCCTTCAATGGATTTGCCCGGGCTTATCCGCGCAATCAATAAATGCTGGCCCCACCTTGTGCCCACCAGATAGGCACCGATATCGCCGGCCTTGGTTACCAGAAGTATAAAGGCCAAAAGGCTTAGCCCATAAGGCAGTAGCCTAACCTTTATTAGAAAACTAAAGAACCAGCTGACATATAAAACCCCAAAAAGGGTGGTGGAAATACCGACGATAGCCTGAGCGTTTTCCCGTCGGGTGAATTGCAGGAGAAAAATGACTGTCATCAGCACCACAATGAACAACAGCTCCCAGTTACGGGTCAGCTCGAATTTAAAGAGGATTGACGCCGGGATAACTACGCCGGTCAGTATCCCGAAATATTTATAAATGGGAATTCCCTTTTTCTCGATTAAAGTAAAAAATTCATACAGCCCGCCCGCGATAAACAGGATAACCGCAGCGCCAAACAGCCACTTGAAAAATACGGTCAATACCGCAAAGACAATCATTAAACCAGCGCTAAAAAATCTTTTCTCCACCATTTAATCTGCCTTCTTTATATCTCCGTAACGGCGTTCCCGACGGTTAAATTCCTCAATGGCCTTTACTAAATCAGCCTTGGTAAAATCCGGCCATAAGACTTCAGTAAAATGAAGCTCAGTATAAGAAAGCTGCCATAAAAGAAAATTGCTTATTCTCATCTCACCGGAGGTGCGGATAAATAGATCCGGATCCGGGACCTCCGGCGCGTAGAGAAAGCGCGGAAAGATATTCTCGTCTATCGCCTCTCCTTTTAGTTTGCCGGATTGAACCTCGCCGGCGATTTTTTTGGTGGCATCAACGATTTCCGCGCGCGCACCATAATTAAAAGCCAAAACCACGGTCATACCCGAATTGTTTTTGGTAAGCTCCTCGGCACTCTTTAAACTTTTCTGCAGGACCGGCGGCACCGGCTCCTCCCTGCCTATAACGCGAAAGCGGATATTGCGCCGGTTGAGGTCGTCAAGCTCATCACGGATGAATTGCTCAAGGCTGCGCATCAGCATATCTACTTCGCCTTTCGGTCGTTTCCAGTTTTCCGTGGAGAAGGCGAAAAAGGTAAGATAACCGATTCCCAATTCCTCGGCCGCTTTGATTATTTCTCTTACTCGCTCAATGCCAACGCGGTGGCCTTCGGTGCGTGCCAAATTGCGCGCCTCGGCCCAGCGGCCGTTGCCGTCCATAATTATTGCAATGTGTCGAGGAATAATTGCCACGATTGAATTACTTTAGCTTCACGCTTCAGGCTACAAGCTACACGCTTAGCGTGGCGCCTGCCGCATGCAGCGTGCAGCTGTCACTGGTGCACCCGATAATCTATCTCCGGAAAAATATTATCCTTATATTCGATATCCATCAACCAACTCTCATCAAGCGCGCCGGATTTTATGTCTTCGTAAAGCCGGGTAAACCTTAGAAGATGTTCCTTGGTCCTTTTCTGGGCATAATTTACATGCGTACCCGTGGCCATAATAAACGCCCAGTCTGAGCTCTGCGCCAAAAGCAGTTCACGCAGCGCCTGATTCAAAGCCCGGCGCCTTAATCCGTCGGTATTGGGGAAGGCTTTAACCAGTTCGGTCATCCGATAAGAAGCTGCGTGCAAATGACGATATATCCAGTCATTGCTGCCCTGTAGCCAAACTTCGCTGTAGCCCTTATAACCCCAGCTGGACAGCGATGGAGTAATCACCTGATTGCGGGGGTTTTCCTTTAAATATTCGGAACAGGTAATCATTCGCAGCATATCCTGATCATAATGGAGTTTGCGAATAAGAAATTCCAGCCACTGCGGGCCCTCAAACCACCAATGGCCGAAAAGCTCCGCGTCATATGGCGAGACAATCATCGGTTTCTTGCCCATAAATTCATATAAGAATTCCGCCTGCCGGTGCCGATTAAACATAAAATTCCCGGCATGCTCCGCAGCCTTTTCCAAGGCTAACTGCGGGATATAAGGCTGTTTATAATCCGTCCTACCGGTAATACGGTAATATTTTATGCCAGTATTGATGCGTATCCCGTCGGGATGGATATAGGGTTTTATGTAATCGTATTCCAAGTCGAAACCAATGTCCCGGTAAAACTCGCGGTAGTTATAATCCCCGGGATAGCCCTCTATCGAAGACCAAACCTGCTTAGAGGATTCCAGATCCCGCGCGAAACAGGCGACTCCGGATTTACAATATACTGGCGCGAACACTCCGTATTTGGGCCGCGGGGTGCCGTGCAACACGCCATGGGCGTCAGAAAAGAAATGGGAAATCCCTGCCTCTTTTAAGAGCGCATCAATCCCTGGGAAATAGCCGCATTCGGGAAGCCAAATTCCTTTGGGCCTCTGACCGAAGAAACGCTCATAATTGGCACTGGCAACCTTAATCTGCGCCCGTATCGATTCCCGGCAAATTTCCATCAGCGGAAAGAAACCGTGCGTCGCCCCGCAGGTAATTATCTCTAATTTTCCCGCGTCCTGAAATGCCTTAAAGGCTAACCCCAGATTTTTATTGTAGCGGTAAAAGGTATCCCGCGCCGCAGTAAAATGGTTCAAATACATAAGCGCCAAATGATGAAATTCCGGCTGCCAGCGGGTGCGCTCGATTTCCCGATAGGCCAGCTCGATAAGCTTATTGATATGTTTGAGGTAGCGCTCTTGCAGGAGAGAATCGCCGAACATCGCCAAAAGGGTTGGCGTAATTGACATGGTCAGGCGGAAGTTCACCTTGTCCTGAAGCAACCGTTCAAACACCGTAATAAGCGGTATATAGGTTTCGGTAATCGCCTCATAAAACCAATCCTCCTCTAAGAAATCCTCAAACTCTGGATGGCGCACATAAGGCAGATGGCCGTGCAATATTAGACAGAGGTAACCTTTCTCCATAATATTTTAGTTTGATAAATTCCAACTTCCAAACTCCAATCACCAAACAAATTCTAATCACCAAATCTCCAATGGCCAAAACCCACAGTTTGGAATTTTGGTCATTGGGTATGGGATATTGTTTGGAATTTGGGATTTGGTTATTGGGATTTTACCTTTCATTTTTGACAGTTATGTCCTACCGGGTCTCACGCGTTACAATTGGCGTGATAGTTTTTTCATCAATACCGTCGCAAGATACCGCCTTTACCGGAATAACCTGCTTGCCGTTAGGTAAGGCGAAGCGTAAAGAAAAAGTCCCGTCATTTCTTAAAGAAATCGGCCGGCCCTGCACCGTCACTTTGGCATTGGGTTCGGTGGCTCCATAAACAATCAACTCCGCATCCACCACCAACCAAAATCCTCTCTCTACCTCTACCATCTTCTTTACCGGACTGGAAGAAATCCCCGGGGAAGAAATAAACTGCCGGCGGATTTGTTCCTTCCAACCTTTGCCCACGGGTGAACTCCTACCAAAACCAAAACCCATTCCGTAAAGCCGGGCAAAAATCTCTTCGGGAATCATCCATTCCTCATCGGTAATCCAAGACGGTCCGTCAAGCGGGGTGGAAACCACATTGGAGCGCGCGATGATAATGAATCTTCCGTCAGAAAGGCGCAAACCTAAGTCCACGCACCACGACCGGCCCGGGCCGCCAACATCAATATACCAGTTGGCTGCCTCAAACTTAATGTCAATGTCGAAATAACCGTGGGCGTTCTTACCGTCGAAGATAATGTTGCTTACATCATAAATCCTTAAAGACGGCTGCGCGCGGAAAAACATTTCACCTAACTCTTGAATTAAACGGTTACGCGTATCTGCGGTCAACTCCCAATAGGTATGCAACCACCACGGGTCTCTCACCTGCAGGATTACTCTATCGCTGCCATAACCCGCGGGCAAGTCAGTGGGATAAAACCGCTTTGCCGCCACTTGCGCGGCCGGTCCTCCAGTATAATATTTGGCCTCGGCCACCTGCTGCTGAGGAGAAAAATCCTTCGGCTTAATGCTTACCGCAGAAACCTTCCTGCTTTTCGCCTTACCTTTTAACAGCCCCTTGACCTTCTCGCGCAACATATCAAGTTGTCTTTTTAAAAAACGCGGTGATTTATTTTTAGCCATCTTGCACCCCCTTAATGAGCCCCCACTGATTCGATTTGATTCGATGCGTCAAATCGAATCAAATCGGTGGGGGCGAATTAATCCCGACGAGTGTGCGAAAATTTTCACAGAAAATTTTCGCACATCTTACCCCGAGAAATTCCGGCGGAATTTCCGGGGCCTTGCCCTTGGAATCGCCCGCTTTATGCTTGGCGATTTCTAAGGGCGAGTCGGGACAAAATTAACCATCTGCTATACCACCCCTCGCCTAAGCATCTCGAAAATCTCACCGATATTTTCGAGATAGGCTTCGGGGTAAATTCGGACTTATAACTTGCGTCGCTTCACTCCGCAAGTTATATCCTCATTTAAAAAAATGGGGGATATTCATCCCCCATTCCTACATGGTCTTCTTCCTTTCCTTAGGCTAATCAAGAATCATTTTTACGCTCTTAAGACTTATTTCTTTGCTGCCGGGGAACCCTTGGAGAAAAGGGCCTCTTTCAGATCCTTCTCTAACTGCTCTTTAAGCTTCGTCAATTTATCCAGCTCAGTCCTCAAGGCCTCATTGGAAAGCCGCTCCTGCTCCAACGCGGTCTTAGTTTGCATCAACTGCTCCTGGGAACTCTTAAGATCGGACTCGAGGGTGGTTGATTTGGAGCTTATGCCCGCCAGTTTCTCTTCAACCTCCAAGCGCAGGGCCATCTCCCTTTGCAAGGCAAGTTTGTTTTTGCTGGCAGCGATCCCGGAACTGATTGCCAAAACCAGACAGACCACCGCCAAAATTATTGCGGCTAATAATACCTTGTTCTGGACCTGTTCGTCAACCATCGTTAAAACCTCCCTCTTAACAAATTATTATTTTAAATTTTCTTCTGCCGCAACCGGTTCGCTGGGTACCGGCTCAACCGCGCCTCCCAGTTCTTTGGCCTTGGTAGTCTTAGGCAAAATAACAATTTCCACGCGGCGGTTCTGCCTTCTGCCTTCCTTGGTAGTATTGCTCGTCACCGGACGGTATTCGCCGTAGCCGATTGCCGCCACCCGGTTAGGGGCAATGCCTTTTTTGTCAACCAGATAATGCAACACACTCGTGGCGCGCGCAGTGGAAAGCTCCCAGTTGGATTTCCAGCCGGAATATTTTATCGGTTCATTATCGGTATGTCCCTCAATACCGACATCTAAATCCGGCACCGTCTCCTGAAGCACCCTGGCCACCTTGTCTAAGCTGTTGTGAGCCTCGGGTTTGATCTTCGCCTTTCCGGAATCAAAGAGAATCTCGTCGATAAAAGTAATTACTAAGCCCTTTTCTAACATTTGTATCTTGACCTGCTTGTCCGCGATTTCCTGTTTTAATCTTTCCTCCAACTGCCGACGGGCCTGTTCCAATTCATTGACCCGCGAGGAAAGGGCGCTGATTCTTTCTATATCCGACTTGCGGCCCTTCTGGAAGATTATCGTGCAGCCGGCAAGCGAAAGACTCAAAAAAATAACTAATATTATTAATCCGGTTTTCTTTACCTTAAACATTTCCTGCTCCTTTCCATTCTCTTCTTTTCTTTCGAGGTTTTTTTCAAACCTTACCTTAACATAACCTTTATTTCAAGTCAAGTAATTCTTGGGTTAAGGACGGATAATCGTCTCCTGACGCTGGGAGCCCACGGAAATAAACCCGATCTTGGCTCCCGAAAGCTTCTCAACGCACTCGATATACCGCCGGGCATTTACCGGTAGCTCGCGGTAATCGCGCACTTCACAAATCTTCTCTTGCCAGCCGGGAAGTTCCGCATACACCGGCTGGGCGCGGCGCAGAACCTCGATGTCCATAGGAAAGTCCCGGATAATCTTTCCTTTATATTTATAGCCGGTTGAGACCTTAATTACCTTAAGTTCATCTAAGACATCTAACTTCATCATCGCCAACTCGGTAATATCGTTAAGGGTGACCGCGTATCTTACCATTACCCCGTCAAACCAGCCGCAGCGCCGGGGCCTGCCCGTGGTCGCACCGAACTCTTTACCCTTGTTGCGGATCTCAGTCATCAGCGAAGAAGAAAATTCCGTCGGAAACGGCCCTTCGCCTACCCGCGTGGTATAAGCCTTAACCACCCCGATTATCTTCCCAATCTTGGTTGGCGCTACCCCGGTGCCCGCACAGACCCCGCCGGCCGTGGCATTGGAAGAAGTAACAAAAGGATAGGTCCCGAAATCAATATCCAAAAACGCACCCTGCGCTCCCTCAAAGAGTACGGCGGCTCCTTGGTCAATGGCCCGGTTTAACAAAAGCGCACTGTCGCAGGCAAAACTTTTAAGCATTCGGGCATAGCCGGAATATTCGCGGTAAATTTGTCCGAAAGAAAACGGCTCTTGAGCGTAGACCTTACGGAAAATCTCGTTTTTCTCGGCGAGGTTATCCCGTAATTTCTGCCGAAAGACCTTGGGATTTAAGAGATCGACCACGCGCACTCCGCAGCGAGCCACTTTATCCGAATAACAGGGGCCAATTCCCCGTTTGGTGGTGCCGATTTTTTCTTCCCGTTTTGACTCGCGCAAAGAATCCAAAATACGGTGATAAGGCATAACAAGATGGGCGTTAAGCGAAATCTTAAGATTACGAGGGCTTATTGCTACTCCCTTGGCTTTTAAAACCGCGCTCTCTTCCTTTAATGCCCGCGGGTCAATAACTACGCCGTTACCGATAACGCAAATTTTGCCGGGGTGCAAAATCGCCGAGGGGATAAGGTGAAAGATAAATTCTTTGCCATCCACAACCACGGTGTGTCCGGCATTATTGCCGCCCTGATAGCGCACGATATAATCGGCGTCGCGGGAAAGAAAATCAATGAGCTTGCCTTTACCCTCATCGCCCCACTGCGCGCCGACTATGACTGTAGTTTTATATTCCATCTTATGTCTTGAAAAAATAGAATACACTCAATACTCAAACTAGGTATGAGTGGCAATCAGCTATAAATTCGCGGTA
>JBMONJ010000058.1:0-14940 GCA_049324655.1 Candidatus Omnitrophota bacterium
GTGATTTCGCTTCTGACCTTTGCCTTAATTCAGTTGGCGCCGGGAAATTTTTTCGACACCCTGCGTATGGACCCCCAATTTTCTGAGGAGACTATCGAGCGCTATGAAAACCTTTATCATTTGAACGAGCCGGTCTTGGTGCAGTACGGCTATTGGCTGAAGAATCTTTTGCGCGGGGATCTGGGCTATTCTTTTTTCTATAATCTTCCCGTATCTAAAATAATCTTAAGCCGGCTGCTTAACACTTTTATTCTGTCTTTGGCCGGGCTGATTTTGACTTGGGGTTTGGCGATTCCTTTGGGGATTATTGCCGCAGTAAATCGTAACCGACTCTTGGACAGGTTATTCCAAGCAGCCTCCGTAGTCGG
Organism: Candidatus Omnitrophota bacterium; assembly: GCA_049324655.1. Classification (GTDB taxonomy): domain Bacteria; phylum Omnitrophota; class Gorgyraeia; order JAUYCX01; family JBMONJ01; genus JBMONJ01. Next base: position 369 of record JBMONJ010000058.1, read on the forward strand.
CCTTTCCGTGCCCAATTTTTTCTTAGCTATGCTTTTGTTGTATTTGGGAAGCAGTTTAAAAATTCTTCCTTTAGGTGGAATGCACTCGGCCAATTACGAGACCTTAAGCCCGTGGCTGCAATTCTTAGATCTGCTAAGACATCTGGTTATTCCGGCGCTGGCCGTATCCTTTGCGGCAATTGCCGGTTTGCAAAGGGTTATGCGCGGGAATCTGTTGGAAGTTTTGCGCCAGCAGTATATCCTCGCGGCCCGGGCCAAGGGTTTGCCAGAGAGTAGGGTAATTTATGTCCACGCGTTACGCAACGCCATTAATCCTTTGGTTACCATTTTTGGTTATCATCTTTCGGATTTATTGAGCGGCGAGGCGCTGGTAGAGATAATTTTAAACTGGCCGGGCTTGGGCACGGTGATGCTCGCGGCAGTCAGAGCGCAGGATCTTTATCTGGTAATGGCCAGCATGTTGATGGGCGGAGGTTTGCTTCTATGCGGCAATCTTTTGGCGGATGTGCTTTTGGCTTTTGTTGACCCGCGGATACGCTATGAATAATAGTCTTAATGCTTTGGTAGTCCGGCGCCTGAAGGCAAATCGCACCGCGCGCTTAAGCCTTTTCCTTTTGGGGCTTTTATATTTTTGCGCCTTGTTTGCCGATTTTCTTTCGCCATATACTTATGATAATGAAAGCCGTCTGAATTCCCTTGCCGCCCCCACGCCTGTGCATTTTATTAATAAGTCGGGAAAGCCCGTTCGGCCGTTTGTCTATGGAATTAAATTGAATTTTGACTTAAACCGCCGACGGATATATTCTGAGGATAAAAACCACAGTTATCCGATAGAGTTTTTTGTCAGGGGTGATCCTTACCGGCTGCTGGGAATTATTCCTTCTAATCGCCACCTCTTTGGATTGAAGGATAAGGAGGCAAGGATTTATTTGTGGGGCGCGGATTCGCGGGGACGGGATCTTTTTTCCCGCGTGCTTTACGGCGCAAGGATTTCGCTTTCCGTCGGGCTTTTGGGTGTGGTGATATCTTTTGGTTTAGGTCTGTTTATCGGCGCCCTTGCCGGCTATCAGGGGGGGTTCATTGACAATCTGCTGATGCGCTTGTGCGAGATGCTGATGTTGGTGCCGGGTTTTTATTTGATGTTGGCCTTGCGCGCAGCCTTTCCGCCCAATCTTAGTTCCGCTCAAGTATATATCCTGATAGTTTGTATTTTTTCTTTAATCGGCTGGTCGGGTTTGGCGCGGGTCATCCGGGGAATGAGTATTTCTTTGCGGGAAAGGGATTATTGTCTGGCCGCCAAGGTGTTAGGCGTTTCTAATTTCAACATTATCCGGCGCCACATCCTGCCGCACACCCTTTCTTATGCTATTCCCGCGGCGGCAATGAGTATTCCCGGATATATCTTAGGGGAGTCGTCTTTAAGTCTTTTGGGGTTAGGTATCCAGGATCCTATTCCCAGTTGGGGGAATCTCCTTTCTGATGCTGCCTCGATAGTACAGATTAAGTTTGCCCCGTGGATTTTAATCCCGGGATTTTTAATTTTATTGACGGTAATGGCCTACAATCTGTTTGCCGATGCCTTGCGCGATGCTTATGATCCTTTATTGAAGGCCGAGGGATTTACGGATGGAAAATAATTCCTTATTGAAAATAAACAATCTTAAGATCGGTTTTGGCTCTGCGCCGGTGGTTGATGGTTTGTTTATGGAAATAGCTCCCGCGCAGATAGTGGCCTTGGTCGGCGGCTCAGGTTCGGGCAAGACCCTGACCGCACTGGCGATATTGAATCTTCTGCCCCTTGGAGCTCAAGTTAAATCCGGAGAGATAATCTTCCGCGGCGAGGACCTTTTGTCCTTAAGCCAAGACAGGATGCGTCAAGTGCGTGGCAGGGATATCGCGATGATTTTTCAGGAGCCCTTAAGCGCCTTTAATCCTTTGTTTACCGTCGGGAATCAAATCGCCGAGGTGCTGTTAATACATAGCCGGATGCAGAAAAGGAAACTTAAATCCCGGGTCAGCGAATTATTATCTCTGGCCGGAGTGCCTGAGCCGGAAAGGGTAGCGTATTCCTATCCTCACCAACTAAGCGCAGGACTGCGCCAGCGCGCTATGTTGGCGCAGGTCATTGCTTTAAAACCCTGCTTAATCATTGCCGATGAGCCGACCAGCAACCTTGATGTGACCATTCAGGCGCAGATTATGGAATTATTCCGGACTCTAAAAAATAAATTCGGCCTGTCTATTTTATTGATTACCCATGATTTAGCAATGGTTGGCCATATTGCCGAGCGGGTCGCAATTTTATCCGGGGGTAAAATCGTAGAGGCAGGGCCAACGCAGGAGATTTTGCATAACCCGGCGCATTCTTTTACCCGGCAGTTAAAAGAGACGGCTCTCTTATAATGGAAAATATTTTACAGGTTACACAGCTTAAGAAATTTTTCCCGGTCAAAAAAGGGGTATTAAGAAAAACCGTTGGCTATGTCCGCGCGGTTGACGGAGTTGATCTGGCTTTGCAAGAGAATGAAAGCTTAGGCATAGTCGGAGAGTCTGGCAGCGGCAAGACCACGCTGGCAAAACTTATCTTGGGATTGGAAAAACCCGATTACGGCAGGGTTGTATTAGCGGGCAAGGCCCAGATTGTGTTTCAGGATCCTTTAAACAGTCTTGATCCCCGTTTCAGCGTAGAAGAGATTATCGCCGAAGGACTGTGGGGTTTAGCCGGTAAAGAAGGGCGCCGGCAAAAAATTTATCATTTCTTGGAATTGGTGGGCCTGCCGCGACTTTCTATTGCCAAGTTTCCTCATGAGTTTAGCGGAGGCGAGCGTCAGCGGGTAGCCATTGCCCGCAGTCTGGCTACCCAGCCAAGGCTTTTGATTTTGGATGAGGCTACCTCGTCGCTAGATGTCTTAAGGCAGGCGCAGATCTTGGGACTGCTTAAAAAACTTCAGACAGACTTGGGGTTGACTCTGTTATTTATCTCCCATAATTTACGGGTGATAAGCCGGGTCTGCTCGCGGGTGGCGGTAATGTACCGGGGAAAGATTATTGAGCAAGGCAGCCGCGAGGAAATCTTTACGCGGCCAGCGCATCCTTATACCAAGGCATTGTTATCTGCGGCAATGGATTTCAAGGTCAGCCGGCAAAAAGAAAATGACTTTCTTGCTGAATAGGCTAAAAGGCACTGTTATAATAGAAAGAATATGGAAAGAAAAATCTGGCAAACCTTAGACCGCTTCGCTGGTTTGGGATGTATCCTGATGCTTTTTGCGCTCTTGATTGCCCAAGCCAATTTAGAAGTCAAAGACTTGGACCTCTGGCTGCATCTGCGGACCGGTCAATATATCGTCGAGACCCGCACTATTCCGCAGCAGGATATTTATTCCTTTACCCTTGCCGGCAAGGACTGGGTAAACCATGAATGGTTGTTTCAGGTCCTCGCCTATTTGAGCTATCATTTCGGCGGCGCGGACGGACTGATTCGGATGCAGGTGGCAGTGGTGATTATCACCCTGCTGATTTTATTCTTTATGGGTTTTGAACCTCTCAAGCGGAATTATTTTGCCGTTGCCCTGCCGCTCTTGTTCGTGCTTTTGGTTTACCGTTCCCGCTTTACCATCCGGCCGGATATCTTTAGCCTGATGTTTTTTGCGTTTTATCTTCTCATCCTGCATAAACACCTTGAAAAGAAATGGATACTCTATGCCTTGCCCCTTACCCAAATCCTGTGGTGCAATATGCACGGGTTTTTCTTCTTAGGGATTTTACTGCTTTTTATCGCCGTGGGTGCGGAATTTATAAAGAGGCATTTCCGGCTGCCGTGGGATTGGAATAAGGCAAATAACCTGTCGGATGAGGCCTATCGCCGGCTTAAACTTACCTTCGGTCTTACCGTCTTGGCCGCACTGGCAAATCCTTATACCTTAAACGGTTTTATTTATCCTTTCCGGGTGATGTTCCAGTTAGCCGGAGAGTCGCGGATTTTTTTCATACACATTCAGGAATTAAAGCCAGCCCTTAATTTGACCACTCTTTTTCTGCGGGACGGCAGCGAAGATTATAAGGCGATTATATTTATTTCTTTTGTGAGTTGCGTTCTTAATGCGCGCCGGCTGGACTTGGGGAGATTGGTTATTTGGATTATATTTTTGATAAGCTCGCTTGCGGCGATAAGGAACATCGCCTACTTTTCTTTTGTCGCCTATTTTGTCTATATGTATAACCAAAAATATATCTTTCCCTTAAGATTCTTTTCCCTGCGTTTTAATAACCTTTCCATTAAATATATAACCCGCATCGTCTTGAAGGTGGCCTTCATTATTTGGGTGGCCGCTGCCATAAATAAATTGGGGGTTCGTTGGTACTATGATTTTGAAAAATATGCGGCTAAGGGGATTTTGGGCGGAGTCTCGAGCCGCGATTATCCGAAAGCGGCTGCGGAATTTATTCTCGAAAATAATATCACGGGAAATGTCTTTAATGATTTTAACTCCGGGGCCTTTCTTATCGGCAGGTGTTTCCCGCAGATAAAGGTTTTTATTGACGGCCGTACCGAGATGTACGGCCCGCGGTTTTTTGAAAGTTACCGTAAGATTTTGGCTGAAGACCCCAAGCCTTTTGATGAAATCGCCAAGAGGTATAACATCAGGGCTGTGGTTCTAAGCGGCGTGCATCATCCGATTGACAACCGGCTATTGGTGCATCTGTATAATTCCCAGGACTGGAAAATGGTGGCGTTGGATCCCTTTGCCGTGGTTTTTCTAAAGGAAGCGGACGAAAACCGCGCGCTGATTAAGCGTTTTGCCATTGACCTTGCAAACTGGCAACCTCCGGAGGTGGATTTAAAAAAGATCGGCGCCACGGCGGTCTATCCTTATCCCAATATTAACCGGGCGCAGACCTTAGAGGCCTTGGGTTTGGATAGCGCAGTAATCAATGAGGCGAAGGCGGCGCTAAGGATAATGCCTAACTGCGCTGCGGCATTGCGCTTTCTGGGCAAAGCCTATAAAAAACAAGGTAAATGGGAGGAGGCCTTTGAGAATTTGCGTCTGGCGGCGGTTTATCGGGAAGACGATCTGGATTCAAAGATAGACTTGGCAGAGGTCTGCCGGAAATTGGGCGACATTGCCGCAGGGATAAAACAATTGGAGCAGATTATTGTCTCGACGCCAAAGTTCTCGCGGCCGTATTATTATCTGGCCCTGTTTCTTGCCGAAAGGGATGACCGGGCCGGAGCCGAAAAGGCCCTGACCAAGGCCTTCAGACTAAAGCCGCCGGGCGCTGGCGATCTTTTGTGGGTGGCTGACGGTCTTTTTAAAGCAGGTTACTTTTCCGAGGCAGCCCAGATTTTTCAGCGGGCGATAAAGATAAATGAGAAATCAGCGTATGCCCATGCCCGCTTAGGACTATGTTATATCCGTTTAAAGAAATACCCGGATGCAGACCGAGAATTGACTGCGGCTTTGGGCTGGGATCCAGATTTGGTTATTGCCCATATCTATTTTGGCGAGCTATATGCCCGGCAAGGCCAGGGAGAAGAGGCCAAGGCCGAGTGGCAGAAGGCCTTAAAACTTGATCCCAGAAATAAGACCGTCAGGGAGAATATAAAGCAGTTTGTCCGGGGAGAATTCAATGGATAAGACCATAAGGATTAGAAATATCTTAGTGGTGATTTTGGGTTTGAACCTGATGGTTGCGGTATTGAAGTTCGTATTCGGCGCGCTGATTAAAAGCCAGAGTATGGTTGCCGATGGTTTTCATTCGCTGGCTGACGGCAGCTCTAATATTATCGGATTGGTCGGGATATGGATTGCTGGCCAGCCCAAGGACCGCGAGCATCCTTACGGGCATATGAAATACGAGACCTTTACTGCCGTCGGTATAGCCATATTGTTGTTTTTAGTCAGTTTTAATATTCTTCAAGATAGTTGGCAAGGGATGTCTTCCCATAGCGTACCATCGCCGGATTTTAACAGTTTCGCGGTGATGATTTTTACCATTGCGGTCAATATAGGGGTGGTGGCTTATGAATACCGGCAAGGAAGAAAATTAAGCAGTGATATACTGGTTTCTGATTCTATGCATACCGGCGCGGACCTTTTGACTTCGTTCTTAGTAATCTTCGTTCTTCTGGCTGCGAAATTGGGATATGGATTCCTCGATCCGATTGCCGCGGTAATTATCGCTTTGTTTATCGCTTGGGGAGGCGTAGAGATATTGCGGCATTGCTCGCGCGTGCTTTGCGATACCGCGGTTATTGAGGAAAACAGGATAGAGGAGATTTGTCTTAAGATCCCCGGCGTGGTAAGGTGCCATAAGATAAGGACGCGCGGACGCGGTGATGATATTCATGTGGATTTGCATATTCTGGTCAAAAACGATATGCATATCGACCGTGCCCATGAGTTGAGTTACCGGATCGAAGATGATATCAAAAGGCAGATTCCCGGTGTGACCGATGTAGTGGTGCATATGGAGCCTTTGCAGTCGCGGGATCGGGCCGCTTAAGTTTCATCAAATTTTTGCTTGCCCAAGGAGAAAAGTGCGTTTAAAATAGAATCAGCCGAAAAGGAGGTGGCAATGAAAAACTTGGATAAGCTGTTTTTGTGGCTGGCCGTGATTCTTATCGTTTATGCGGTTTTCTCTCGCTTCTATGGTACGCCTTCGATTGCGATGAAACAGTTCCGCTCCTTAAGCGTGTTGTTGTTGGCGAACACCTCATTGCTTTTGGCGATTCTTTTGAAGAAGGGATAGTTTTTGAAGTTTAGAAGGTAGAAAAATGCGGCCTTTTCCTGAAAGGAAAAGGCCGCACAGTTTTATAACCGCCTTCTCTGTCATGTTAAAAGAAGCGCTTTTCTTTAAACGACTCGACGACGGCAGAGTAGAATGTTTTTTGTGCAGCCATCGCTGCCGGATTGCCGACGGAAAATTCGGCATTTGCCGGGTGCGGCAAAACAAGGCCGGCGTGCTTTATACCCAGGCTTACGGCGAGGTGGTGGCGGCCAATGTTGACCCCATTGAGAAAAAACCGCTTTTCCATTTTCTCCCCGGCTCACAATCCTTTTCTATTGCCGCTGCCGGCTGCAATTTCCGCTGCGGCTTTTGTCAGAACTGGCAGATTTCCCAAAAAGAAGGTTTTGACCGTCTCGGAGGAGCCAGTAATGTCCTCTCCCCGCAGCAGATAGTCACGCTGGCAAAAAAATCTGCCTGTAAAAGCATTTCCTATACCTATACCGAGCCCACCATTTATTTTGAATACGCCTTGGAAACTTCTAAGCTGGCGAAAGAGGAAGGCCTGAAGAATAACTTTGTCACTAACGGCTATATGACCAAAGAGGCGCTGGAGACTATTCAGCCATATCTTGACGCGGCAAATGTGGATTTAAAATTTTTTAAAGAGATTAGTTACCGTAAGCAATGCGGTGCTTCTTTGTCGCCGGTAAGAGAGTCTATTGTCTGGATGCGTCAGTTAGGGATTTGGGTGGAGGTGACAACACTGGTCATCCCAACGCTTAATGATTCTGCAGAAGAGCTTAATCAAATCGCCCGCTTTCTTGCCGGCGTAGGCGCAGAGATTCCCTGGCATATCTCCCGTTTCTATCCGCAGTATAAGCTTATCAGTTTGGAACCAACCCCGCTAAAGATTCTGAAGCTGGCTTATGAAATCGGCAAAAAAGCGGGTTTGCGTTATGTGTATCTGGGCAATGTCCCGCCCGAAGGGGAGAATACCTATTGCTATCACTGTGGCGAGCTTTTGATTGAGCGTCATGGCTTTAATATTTTACAGCAAAGGATAAAAGACTCCCGCTGCCCGTCTTGCCAAAGCATCATTGACGGAATTTTCAATTTTTAGAAATTGCTTGATACAGTCCTGAGCAAGCCCGTATATAAAGGTTTAGGCGCGTCGAAGGATTGACAGTATTACATCAATGCGCTATTATAAAACGTTATGTTAGAGCAGGAATTATTATTTTTAGGTCTCTTAAAAGACGGCCCCAAGCACGGTTATGAGATTAAGCGCCAGCTTAAGGAGGTCTTGGCCCCCTTTATCAGTTTGGAGATAAAATCCATCTACTATCCTTTAAAAAAGATGGAGGCGGTCGGTTATGTGATTAAGGATGTCGGTCGCGAAGGCCGCTGGCCGGAAAAGTATGTTTATCGGATAACCAAGGAAGGGGAGAGACACTTTAAAGAGATACTGAACGAAAGCTTCTTGGCGGTCAAGCGTCCGTATTTCAATATTGACTTGTCTTTATTTTTCCTGCGTTATGTGGACCCGCAGATTGCCTCCCGCCGGTTGCGCGCCCGGCTTATTTTCTTGCAACGGATAAAACGGGATCTCCTTAAGTTAAAGAACACTCTGCGGTCGCGTCAGAAGCACCTGGCCATAATCCTGACTCACAACATTGATCTGGTTGAGGCGGAGATAAATTCGCTCTCCCGCCTGATCACCTCTTTATGATATGAGACGATTCTTATTATTTCTTCTGCCCATCCTGCTGATTATCGGCATAGCCTTCGCCGCCTTCGGGGTCGTGCAGGTCCGCCTTGAAGAAGAGAAGCTGACGGACGAATTGCAGCGCAAGGCCCGTTCGGTTGCCGAAAGTATGGATTTGTCGGTGCGCTACATCCTTTCCAATAACGACCTGCGCAGCGCCCGCAATCTGGTGGAACGTTTCCAAAAAAGAGAAAGGATACAAGGCTGTATCATTTACGATAAGGAAGGGAAGGTTTTGGCAATAACCAGCCGTTTTGCCGAATGGAAGGATGAAGAACGCCCCTATATCGCCCAGGTCCTAGCCGAGAAAAGCCCGCGCAGCAGCTTGGAAAGATTCAAGGAATATACCGTGTACAGCTATGTCCTGCCGGTTTTTGACGATGAGAATAACCTGCTGGGCCTTGCGGAGATCATTTATGACACCTCCTATGTGCTGGCGCGCATGGCCGAGCTGTGGAGACATCTGAGCATTACCCTTATCCTTCTCATTCTGTTTATTGTTTTGATCGCCCTCTTCCTGCAAAGACGGATCTTTGTCGAGCCGGTACTCCAGCTTACCGAATGGTTCCATCATTTTCAAAAGGGAGAAACCGATTTGCAGCAGCCGATAAAGGAAAAAGGTGAATTAGGCAAGCTTGCCAGCGAGGTTGAGCAGATTGCCTTAGGGCTGCGGGTAGCCCGGCGCACTATTTCCGAGCAGGCCGAGGCGCGGATGCAGAAAAGCGGAATTTGGAGCGAGGATAAGCTGCGCGACCTTATCCATGCTAAGTTAGGCGATAATGCCTTGGTGGTGGTATCCAACCGCGAGCCTTTTATGCATGTCCTCGATGAGATAAGCGGGGTGCCGCGCTGCGTGCGGCCGGCCAGCGGGGTGGTCACCGCCCTTGATCCGGTGATGCGCGCCTGCGGCGGGGTGTGGGTGGCCCATGGCAGCGGTCAGGCGGACAAAAAATTTGTCAACTCTAAAGACAAGCTGGGCGTGCCGCCTGAGGACAACCGCTATATCTTAAGGAGGGTCTGGCTTTCCAAAGAGGAAGAGGAAGGTTACTATTACGGTTTTTCCAATGAGGGCCTTTGGCCCTTGTGTCACATTACCGACACCCGGCCGATATTCAAAGAAACCGACTGGAAAACTTACGAGGCGGTAAACCGTAAATTTTGCGAGGCGGTATTGGAAGAGTTGCCGGCCAAGAATCCTTTTGTCTTTATCCAGGACTATCATTTTACCTTGGTGGGAAAGCTGATCAAAGAGAAGCGTCCTGACGCCACGGTTGCCTTGTTCTGGCATATCCCGTGGCCCAATCCGGAGAAGTTTTCCATCTGCCCCTACCAGCAGCAGATTCTCGAAGGAATGTTGGGATGTGACCTTATCGGCTTCCATGTGCAGTTCCACTGCAATAATTTCCTTGAAACGGTTAACCGCCTCCTGGAGTCGCGGGTGGACTTGGAGAAGTTCAGTGTGGTGCGCGCTGGCAAAGAGACCTTTGTTCGGGCCTTTCCTATCAGCGTAAAGATGGATTTGTCCGCCGGCTCCTTTGAAAAGGCGTCAAGGCAGATGGAGCAGATCCGCCGAGAATTTGACTTGAAGGACAAGATTGTCGCCGTAGGCGTTGACCGCATTGATTATACCAAGGGCTTGGCGGAGCGCATACAGGGCGTTGACCGGTTCTTGGAAAAATATCCTCAGTACAAAAACAAATTTGTCTTTATTCAGTTAGCCGCTCCCAGCCGCACGCATATCAAACGTTACCACGACCTTATCGGAGAAGTGGATGGGCTGGTGGAAAAAACGAACTGGAAATACTTGGAGGGTAACTGGAAGCCGATAATCTATCTTAAGCGCCACTTCTCTCCCGAAGAGATTCTGCCCTATTACCTTCTGGCGGATATGTGCGTGGTCAGCTCTTTGCACGACGGGATGAACTTGGTGGCCAAGGAGTTTGTCGCCTCACGCCGGGATTTAAACGGAGCTTTAATTTTGAGTCAGTTTACCGGCGCCAGCCGCGAGCTTGGCTCTGCCATTCTTTTTAATCCTTATTCCATCGAGGAGCTTGCCGATTCTATCAAGTCTGCCGCAGAGATGCGCCCGGAGGAAAAGAAGAAACGTATGGAAAGTATGCGCGAGATAGTCAGGGAAAACAATGTTTTTCGCTGGGCGGCGAATATCATTACTGAACTCACCGCTTTAAAAAACATTTAACTTGAAAGAGGTCTAAGGTGGAGCATTGGTGGGGAGAGGTCTTCCCGGTCATTGTCTTCTTCGCGGTCGTAATCGCCGGCTACATCCTGCGCGGACTGCTATTTGCCCGCCTATCGCGCTGGTCAAAGAACACCCGTACCCAAGCGGACGATATAATGATTGACGCAATCCGCGGCCCTTTCATTCTCTGGTGTATGATGCTGGGTGTTTATCTTGCGCTGAAGGCTTCGCCGCTTTCCGGGGAATGGCTGGTGTTTTCCGGCAAGGCCCTTCTGGTCTTGGGGGTTGCTTCGGTAACGCTGGTCTTGGCGAATATCGCTTCAAGGCTGGTTAGGGAATATTCTGCCAAGATCGAATCCGCCCTGCCGGTTACCAGCCTCACCCAGAATACCTCCCGGATTGTAATTTTTCTTGTCGGAGTTATGATAATCCTCAACAGTCTGGGGATATCCATAACCCCTATTTTGGCTACATTGGGCGTGGGCGGTCTGGCCGTGGCCTTGGCCTTGCAGGATACCTTGTCCAATCTTTTCTCCGGATTCCATATCATTATTTCCCGGCAAATTAGAATTGGTGATTTTATAAAATTGGAATCCGGCGAGGAAGGTTATGTCGCCGATATCAACTGGCGGATGACCAAGATACGGATGCTTCCCAACAATGTGGTTTTGATTCCTAACACCAAACTGGCGCAGGCGCTGGTGGTGAATTACTACCAGCCGGATAAGGAGACCGCGGTTCTGGTGAATCTCGGGGTGCACTATGACAGCGACCTAAAGCAGGTCGAGAAGGTTACCGTGGAGGTAGCCAGAGAGGTGATGAAGGAGGTCGCCGGCGGCGTGCCGGAATTTGTGCCGTTTATCCGTTATCACACCTTCGGCGATTTCAGCATCGGTTTTACCGTAATCCTGCGGGCCAGAGAATTTGTCGACCAGTATCTGATTAAACACGAATTCATAAAACGTCTGCACGAGCGCTTTGCCAAAGAAGGCATTGTCATACCCTATCCGATTCGGGCGGTTAATTTTCGCCAAGAAAAGACTTAAAGAACAATGCGATATCTTTTCGCCCGCTGGAGTAAAATCGAGCCAGAGCTCAAAGAAAACCGCCTGCTGCTTTTCTTAGACTTCGACGGCACGCTGGCCAATATAACCGGCCGGCCGCAGGACGCGCGGCTTGATCGTAGAATCGGGGCCGCGCTCAAAAGCTTAAGCCGTCTTGCGGAATGCCAACTGGCGATCATTAGCGGAAGAAACCTCAAGGACCTCCGGCGCCGAGTGGGAATCGGGGGGATTATTTATTCCGGCAACCACGGCCTGGAGATTGAGGGGCCGAAGATAAATTTTTGCGTGACCCTTCCCCCTAATTACCGAGTTCTTCTCGGGAAGTTGAAAGAAGTGCTGCGCCGGAAGATTTCTGCGATAAGTGGGGTCATAATCGAAGATAAGGGGTTGACCTTAAGCGTTCATTATCGCTTAGCGCAAAAGCGGGACCTTACAGACATAAAAACCATTTTCCATGAGACGGTGATCATGCCTTTGGTAAAGAACAAGATAAGGATTAGGTTGGGTAAGAAGGTGCTGGAGATTAGACCGGCGGTAAAATGGGACAAGGGCAAGGCGGTGTTGTGGTTGCTGGCGCGCCAGAAGTTCGCCGCGCAAGGTAAGCGCGTCCTGCCGATATTTATCGGCGATGATATTACCGACGAGGATGCCTTCCGGGTTTTGAAAAATCGGGGGATGACGATTTTTGTGGGCAGGCCGCGGCGAAGGTTAACTGCGCAGTATTTTTTGCGGAATACTGCACAGGTCAGGGATTTCTTAAGCAGGCTGGTTAAATTAAAGAGTTAAGATGGAACCATTCCATTTTTATACGCGTTTACACCTTTCCGAGCTTACCGGCATAAAGGCCGCAAACCTCAGCGAGCTGTTAAAGGGGATAAAAGAAGTTTCCGGTTCCTGCATATATCATCACACCCACCGTTTTCTGCAGCAACATCAGTATCTTTCGCCGGAGCCGCCCAATGATTTTGCCCATTGGGTAAGCGAGGTTTTGGGAGAAGTTGAATTGGGAGAACGTCTGGCCAGCATTGATACCGTGCAGTTTTCCAGTATCCGCAGTCTGCGCGAAAAGCTCGTCGGCGTGATAGAAGATTATCTTAAGCGTCACCCGGCGGCGAAGAATAAGTTTGCCTACCAAGGCGAAGAATTCCATTTTATAAAATCCGTCAGCTTTGTGCTGTCTACCCCGTATGTGGTTTATAATCTGAAGGAAATGGCTGAGGCGCTAAGGAAGGTAACCATTGATTCGATTTATTACCATATCTTTGAGGCGCGTCTGAGGCTGGAGAGAGGGGCCAATGATTTTTCCAACTGGATAGAGAATTCCCTGGGAGAAAAAGCGCTGGCCGGAGAAATTTCCCGTCTTGACCCCTATACTCGGACCCTTGAAGATTTAAGAAATACCATTATCAACAGGATAGAAAAGAGGATTACGCTTTAAGATGAACGGTCTGGAAGGATATGCCCCCATTGTCGGGCAGGCGGTTATTGACGACCTGCGGCTCTTGGCTGAAAGGCTTAAAGGCAGGGTAGTCCAACATATTAATTCCACTGCGGTGGGCGGCGGCGTGGCAGAGATTTTAAACCGCATGGTGCCTTTGCTACGCGAGTTGGGAGTGGATACGCGCTGGGACCTCATAAAAGGCGGAGAGCGGTTCTTTGAAGTCACTAAAAAATTCCATAATGCCCTGCATGGTAGGCAAGAAGAAATCACTGCGCGGGACTTTGAGGTTTTTATGGAGACCAGCAATAAGAATCTTGAGGAGGTTAATATTTACGGAGATATTGTTTTTATCCATGACCCTCAGCCGATTGCCATGATTAGAAAAAAGTCCGGCAATAAATGGATATGGAGATGCCATGTTGATGTTTCTTCGACCGCTCAAAAGGTCTGGGATTTTTTGGCCGGGTTCATAAAGGATTATGACGCGGCGGTGTTTTCCGCGCCCGGTTTTTCCCAGCAAATACCGATAAGGCAGTTCTTGATTTCTCCATCTATTGATCCTTTAAGCGACAAGAACCGTGAGCTACCGCAAGAGATTATCAGGGAGGTTCTGGAAAAATATCATTTGCAGTGGGATAAGCCGATGATTACTCAGATTTCCCGCTTCGATCGTTTAAAAGACCCAATGGGCGTTATTGAAGCCTTTCAGCGGGTAAAGAAATATAATGACTGCCAGCTGGTCTTGGCCGGCGGCACGGCCGCCGATGATCCGGAAGGACTTGAGGTCCTGGAAGAGGCACGGGAAAAGGCCGCAGATGACCCGGATATCCACATACTTTTATTGCCCCAGAATGATATTGAAGTTAATGCCTTACAGCGGGCCTCGGAGGTAATTGTCCAGAAGTCTTTAAAAGAAGGATTCGGTCTTACCGTTGCCGAGGCCCTTTGGAAATCCAAGCCCGTGGTGGCCTCTAATGTCGGAGGGATCCCCTTGCAGATTAAACATAAATATTCCGGCCTGCTTTGCCATTCTATCGAAGGCGCGGCCTTTGCCATAAAGCAGCTTTTGAACAGCCCGGAATATGCCAAGAGGTTAGGGCAGAACGGCCACGAACATATAAAGAACAACTTTCTTTTGACCCGCCATTTGCGCGATTATATGTTAGTCTTCCTTTCACTTTACCATTCGGAAGATATAGTCTATTTATAACGCTAATTCTCTCTAATCTAACGCTACTTACCCGAAACACGGCTATGAATACACATAATCACGACGAGAAAACGGCATTGACAGAAAGCTACCTTTTAGGTAGCATTGTGTCAAATGCCCAAAGGTATAAGAAAAATCAATTTTATATTCGGGAATACCG
>JBMONJ010000059.1:0-1840 GCA_049324655.1 Candidatus Omnitrophota bacterium
GCGCGCTGGGGCACTATAACGGCCGGCAAGGAGGCCCGTAGGCTTTCAGCCGCCGGGATCTCCGAAGCCTCCCCGTCAGGGGACGAAGCCTCGACGCCCCTTGTGGTTAAATCGTTGGAGGCGGCGGGTCGCAAGACCTCGACGCCCCTTGTGGTTAAATCGTTGGAGGCGGCGGGCGAGGAGGTTGGGCCTGAAATCGCATTGACAAACAATGCTTTCCCTTCTATACTTATTCCATAACCAAGGAGGAGAAAATGATTTTCAAGGTAATTATAAAACAGGCGGACAATTGGTTCCTTGCCGAATGTCCGGCCATTCCCGGTTGCGTAAGCCAAGGCAGGACGCTTAAAGAAGTCAGAGAAAACATCAAAGACGCTATTAAGGGCTGCCTTGAGGTCCTGAACCGCCGCGCCGAAAGAGAGAAGGCCAGACACAAAGAAGAAATTCTCTACGAAGTAGCGGTATAGATGCCGAAGCTTCCCGTTAATATCTCCGGCAAAGAGGCGGTAAAGGCCTTTGAGAAAGCCGGCTGGACTACTGCCCGTTTCGGACCGCACATCATTATGGAAAAGGAAATCCTTTACTGCTGATACTATTTCATCGCAGAAATCGCTGCCTTTCCATACAGCCCTCAATACATTCGGCGAACCTGCCACCTCTTTAAGTCTTTTCCATTCGCCTGACATAGCAATAACTCTAATTTGTGGCCAGAACTCATTCAGTTTGGTTATTAGATTAACGCCGTTAAACGGAATGCCTTGGTCGGTAATAACCAAAGTAATACTCTGAGCATTTAGCACCTGCAAGGCTTCTTTGACCCCTGTAGCGGTAGATATCTGTAGAGTTGTTGTTTCCCGGTTAAATTCATCATTAAGATATCCTTTTACAGTAACCAACATATCCGGGCTGTCGTCAACGATCAGAATTTGATGGACTAGAGCCGCCGGCGAGGAGGCGGGCTTCGCCTCGACTCGGCCTTCGGCCGAGGAGGCGAATTTGTCTGCTGAATAGCCCTGTTCTGTTAAAATGGTTGAGATGTTATTATCTGTTTGTGGATATGGGTAAGTTTCTGACTTATTTTGGGCGTTTACGGTAAACACTGTCAAGAACGATAGTAAAACGAGTAATTGACTGATTCTACTGAGAAGCGGGCTGGAGGATTGAAAGTCGCTCTTGACAAAACCTAAGACATCGGGTATGTTTATCAATAAGATGTCGCTTAAATTATCCGAAAAACGAAAAGCTAACCTCTCCAGATTCTCTTTCAATATCGCCCAGTTGTTCCTTGCGGTTTTAGTAATTGGCAAGAGCTTTACCAAAGATTTCACTTTTATCCCCTTTATAATCGGGGTTATTCTATCGGTTATCGCCTTGAGCACCGGGTATATACTTGAAGAATAAAAGGAGACGATATGAGAAATGATGTGTCTATTATTCTTGCGTTTGGGATAATCCTCGCCACCGTTATAATTTTGTCCCTTATTGGAAGCTACGCCAAACACCATCCTATGAGACATTGACTTTCCTGCTATTGCTTGATTTATTCTGTCTATTCCCACCGGGCTACTCGAACTTACCTCCTCTGCGCTCATCTGCGCTGCAGGCTGCAGGTTGCAGGCTACAGGCTGCTGCGCTGCGAGGGAAGAGGTGGTTCGACTTCGTTCACCACGAGAGCGAGCCGCCACAGCTGGAGCTTCAGCGGCGAGCGACGACCAAGTCCCGCCTCGCGCCGAGGTGCTTCGTAAGTTGGTGCTCGGCACCGAGGCGAGTCCTTCGACTTCGTCCTTCGGCAAGCTCAGGACTCCGCTCAGGACGAGGGGCGAGGAGGCGTCTAATTCCC
>JBMONJ010000060.1:0-14805 GCA_049324655.1 Candidatus Omnitrophota bacterium
TTATGGAGAGCGTAAGCTCAGTAAGAAAAGTAGGTAGGGAGTAGGGAGTAGGGAGTAGGGAACGGTGAAGAATATTGAGATTGCCCAAATTTTTCGTGACATTGCCCAAATTTTGGAAATCAAGGGCGAGAACCCCTTTCGTATCCGCGCTTATGAACGGGCAGCGCAGAACCTGGAATCTCTTTCTGAGGACCTGGAAGCATTAGCCAAAGCAAACCGCCTGCGCGAAATCCCGGGAATTGGTGCGGACCTGGAGTCAAAAATCAATGAGTATCTACAAAAAGGTAGCGTAAGCGCTTACGAAGATTTGAAAAAGAGCATTCCCCCAGCGCTCTTGGAAATCCTTAAGGTGCCGGAAGTGGGCCCTAAGACCGCCGGGCTTTTATTCCACGAATTAAAAATTTCCGGCATTGCGGATTTGGAAAAAAAGGCCAAAGCAGGAAAACTCCTTGGCCTGCCGGGAATTAAAGAGAAAACCGTGGATAATATCCTGCGCGGTATTGCGCTTTTAAAGCAGGGGCGGGAAAGAATGAATTTGGCGCGGGCGCTATATACCGCGGGAGAATTTACCCGCGCCCTGGAAAGATTCCCTGAAGTAAAAATGCTTTCTCCTGCCGGCTCCTTGCGCCGCAGAAAGGAAACCGTAAGAGATATTGATATCCTGGTGGTATCTGCAAACCCTAAAATGATAATGGAACATTTTGTGCGCCTGCCGCAGGTAAAAGATATCCTTGCCCACGGCGAAACCAAGTCTTCAATCCTGACCCAAGACGGAATACAGGTGGATGTGCGGGTGGTAGAGGAGAAAAGCTTTGGTGCGGCTTTGTTGTATTTTACCGGCTCCAAGAATTTCAATATCCGTCTGCGCCAGATGGCCATTAAGAAGAAACTCAAAATAAATGAATACGGTATATTCTCCGGCAAAAGGGAGAAGACAACCTATGTCGCTGGAGAG
Organism: Candidatus Omnitrophota bacterium; assembly: GCA_049324655.1. Classification (GTDB taxonomy): domain Bacteria; phylum Omnitrophota; class Gorgyraeia; order JAUYCX01; family JBMONJ01; genus JBMONJ01. Next base: position 956 of record JBMONJ010000060.1, read on the forward strand.
ACCGAAAAGGATATGTTCAAGGCGCTGGGTATGGATTATGTGGAGCCGGAGCTGCGCGAAGATACTGGCGAGATTGAATTAGCTTTAAAACATCGTCTCCCGCAACTAATCGCGTTAAAGGATGTCCGGGGAGATTTGCATTGTCATTCCCAATGGTCAGATGGCAGTCATTCCATTTTGGAATTGGTGCAGGCAGCCAAAAAACACGGGTACCAGTATATTGGCATCACCGATCATTCACAGGGGCTGAGGGTTGCCCACGGCCTTTCCATCAGCGAATTAAAAAAGAAAAAGACGGAGATTGAAGAAATCAATGCTAAGTTAAAGGATTTCCGCGTGCTTTACGGAACCGAGGTGGACATTGACTCTGACGGCAATTTGGATTATCCGGAAAAAGTCATGGCCGAATTTGATGTGGTAGTAGGGGCGGTTCATTCCGGCTTTAAGCAGTCGAAGGAAAAACTTACCCGGCGACTCATTAAGGCTTGTGAAAATAAAAATGTCCATATTATTGCCCATCCTACAGGAATACTTTGGGGCCAGCGCGAGGCATATGAGCTGGATTTTGAAATGCTTTTTAAGGCGTGTCGGGACACCGGAACCGCCTTGGAGATAAATTCTTTTTATGACCGACTGGATTTGAACAGCACGCACGCGCGCCGGGCTAAAGAGCTCGGCGTGAAGCTCTGTGTTAATACTGACGCGCATACTACGGATCAGTTGTCGTTAATGGAATTGGGTGTTGCCGTTGCCCGGCGGGGATGGCTGTCAGCTGCGGATGTGCTGAACACGCTGCCTTTAGAGAAACTGCTGAGTGCTTTGGGGAAACGATAGAAGATGGAAGATAGAAGATGGAATAACCGCTCGTCCTGCGGGCTTACATTCTATTTTCTATTCTCTATTCTCTATTTTCTCTTCTCATCACAAGGTTGCTCAAACCACGCTTACCACAGGTCAACGCAGTTACTCATGGGCACCTATTGCGAAGTCATTTCCGATGACCCGCGTGCCGCAAAAATCGCTTTTTCCGAAATCAAACGCTTGGAAAAACTCTTAAATCGTTTTGACCCCAATAGCGAGGTAGGCCAATTAAACCGCTTGGGAAAACTTAAAGTCAGCGGGGATACGCTTAAGGTAATCAAAAAATCCCGGCTCGCTTTTAATAAAAGCTCCGGGGCCTTTGATATTACTGTCGCGCCGTCCGTGGAGGTTTGGCGTCAGGCCAAACAAAACAATAAGCTTCCTGACGCCCGCGCCATTAGGACGGCGCGTGACTTAATCAACAGCCAAAACCTTTTAATTGACGAGAACAACCGCATTGTGAGCTTTGTTAAGCCAAAAATGCAAATTGATTTAGGCGGCATTGCCAAAGGTTATGCCGTAGACTGCGCCATAAAAAAATTGCAGGAAGCCGGAGTAAAATCCGCGCTGGTTAATTTAGGCGGCAATATGTATGCCTTGGGAAGTCGCGCGGGAAAATCCTGGAAAATTGGCATTCGTCATCCCCGGCAAAAAAGAAAATTAATGGGGGAAATTTTCCTGACCGATCGCGGGGTTTCCACCTCCGGAGATTATGAGCAATATTTTACTTTACAGGGGCGACGCTACAGCCATATAATCAATCCCAAAACCGGCTCCCCGGTTGATAATGAGGTGGTTTCTGTGACGGTCTTGGCGCCGGATGCCGCAACTGCGGATTTTCTCTCTACGGCCATTTTGGTTTTGGGCAAAGCAAAGGGCCGTAAGCTCGCTGAGAGTTTTCCCAATACCCAAGCGGTCATTATTTCCCGAGATGATTTGTGATGTTCAAGATTATCGAAAAACTTAAACTCGCCGAGGGCATAAAGAAATTGGTAGTTGAGGCTTCCAAGGTCAGCCAAAACGCACAACCCGGACAATTCGTAATGGCAATTCCTTTTGCGCGCGGCGAACGCATTCCCTTAACCATCGCTGATTTTGATAAAGAACGCGGCACTATTACTCTGATTTTTCAGGAGGCCGGTTTTACCACCAAGAAATTAGGCGCGATGAAAATCGGTCAGGATATTTTTAGTATCCTCGGGCCCTTGGGTCATCCCACGGAAATTGCCAATTTCGGTAAAGTAATCTGCATAGGCGGCGGAGTGGGCATTGCCGAGCTTTATCCGGTGTGCAAGGCTTTAAAGACCGCTGGCAATAAGGTCATTGGGATTATCGGCAGCCGCACCAAGCGCCTGTTGATTTTGGAAAGCCAGATGCGCCGCGCCTGTAATGAATTATACATTACTACCGACGACGGAACCTATGGCCGCCGGGGATTGGTAAGCGAGATATTAAGGGAAATGCTTAATCAACCCAACCATGAGGAAATTAAGCTGGTCTATTGCATTGGACCGGTGCCAATGATGCGGGCTGTCACCGAATTGACCCGCCCGTTTAAAATCAAGACCATTGTCAGTTTAAACCCGGTAATGGTGGACGGCACCGGGATGTGCGGCTCTTGCCGGGTAAAGATTAACAGTAGGACTCAATTCGCCTGCGTGGATGGCCCGGAATTCGACGGCCATGCAGTGGATTTTGTCGAACTGCAGCATCGCTTAAGTTTATTTAAGGATCAGGAGATATGCCTCGACCAGCAGTGCCGCGCCAACCCGTAAAAAGGCGCCTCTGTAATTTTAGCGAAGTAGCACAGGGCTTTACTAAAAAGCAAGCGATAGCCGAAGCCAAGCGCTGCTTACAATGTAAAAATCCTCTTTGCCGCAAGGGCTGCCCGGTAGAAATTGATATTCCCGAGTTTATCCGCTTGATTGCCGAGAATAAACCTGCCGCGGCCCTGAATAAAATCAAGGAAAAAAATAATCTGCCGGCAATTTGCGGCCGGGTCTGCCCGCAGGAAGACCAGTGCGAATTGCAGTGTATTCTCGAGAAAAAAGGCGAGCCCATTAACATCGGCGGTCTGGAGCGTTTTGCCGCTGACGCCGGAGGAAAAAAGTCTTCGGTCTTCAGTCTTTGGTCTTCGGTCAGAGATAGAAATCGTCCCTCAGCTATCGTCCCTCGCCCATCTCCCAAGATCGCCGTTGTCGGTTCCGGCCCGGCTGGCTTGACAGCTGCTGGCGACCTTGGTAGAATGGGTTATCAAGTTACGCTCTTTGAATCTTTGCACCTTCCCGGCGGGGTCTTAATGTATGGCATTCCGGAATTTCGCCTGCCTAAAGCGATTGTCTTGGCGGAAATTGAATACATCAAATCATTAGGCGTAAAAGTAGAAACCAATGTGCTTATTGGCCGCACCTACACTATTGATGAGCTTTTTCAACACGGGTTTGCAGCAATTTTTCTCGGCACGGGCGCCGGCCTGCCGCAGTTTCTGGGCATCCCCGGAGAGAATCTAAACCGGGTGTATTCAGCCAACGAATTCTTGACCCGCATTAATCTGATGAAAGGCTATCAATTCCCCAAGTTCTCTACGCCGATAAATATTGGGGAAAAAGTCGTGGTAGTGGGCGCGGGGAACGTGGCGTTTGACTGCGCGCGCGTGGCCATTCGCTTAAAAAAAGAAGTGATTTTGGTTTATCGCCGCAGCGAAACTGAAATGCCGGCGCGTAAAGATGAAATTGCCAACGCCAAAGAGGAGGGGTTGAAATTTTCCCTCTTGACCCAGCCAATAGAGATACTTGGTGATGAAGAAGGATTTGTCCAGGGAATGAAATGCTTGAAGATGGAATTGGGAGAGCCGGATGCATCAGGAAGAAGGCGGCCAGTTCCAATTGCGGGTTCGGAATTTATTTTGGATTGCGATACAGTGATTGTGGCCATCGGACAAAACCCCAATCCCCTGCTGGCTAGATCTATGCCAGAGCTTAAGACTAACGAAGACGGGACTGTGTGGGTGGATGAGAATTTTATGACTTCGATAAAGGGCGTTTTTGCCGGCGGAGATATTATTACCGGAGCAGACACGGTGATTGCGGCAATGGGCGCCGGCAAAAACGCCAGCCGTGCCATCGATAGACTCATCAACCATATAACATAATCTTATGGAATCTCGCAAGATTACCATCGCCGACATTCAAGCCAAAAAAAACACCCATCAGAAAATCACTATGCTCACTGCCTATGATTTTCCTTTGGCTGCGCTGCTTGACCAAGCCGGCTTGGATATGATTTTAGTCGGCGACTCCGTGGCTAATGTGGTTTTAGGTTTGGAATCCACCACCCAAGTGGGAATGGTGGAAATGCTTCATCATGCCAAAGCGGTGCGCCGCGCAGTCAAAACCGCTCTAATCATCGGCGATATGCCCTTTGAATCCTATCAGGCAGCGCCGCAAGACGCAGTAAAGAACGCCCGCCGATTTATTGATGAAGCCGGCTGCGATGCGGTAAAGTTGGAATGGTTTGAAAAATGCCCTGAGGTCACGCAGGAAATTGTCAAGGCGCAAATTCCGGTAATGGGCCATATTGGTCTAACCCCGCAGACCGCAGCGCAATTAGGCGGGTTTAAAGTGCAAGGTAAAGATGCTGAAGCAGCCAAACGCCTTATTGCGCAGGCCAAGCTTCTTGATGAGCTCGGTTGCTTTAGTATTGTTTTGGAATGCGTGCCGGATAAGGTCGCGCAAATAATCACTCAACAGCTTAAGATTCCGACCATTGGCATTGGCGCGGGTGTATATTGCGACGGTCAGGTTTTAGTTACTCACGATATGCTGGGGTTGTTCGAACGTTACAAGCCGAAATTCGTCAAGCAATATGTCAATCTTTCCGCCCAGATTTTAGCGGCAATAAATAAATTTAAGGAAGAGGTGGAAGCCAGCGAGTTCCCTGACGCCGAACACAGTTTTTCGATTAAACAAGAGGAGCTTAACAAGCTATAGAGGAGGATACAGCTATGAACAAGCCCAAAAAAGTCACGCAGTTGGTAGTTACCACTCCGGATAGAGCCGGAATGCTTGCTGAGGTTACCGGTGCCCTGGCCAAGGAAAACATCAACATCGAAGCCATTTGCGCTTACGGCGATGAGGGCGAAGCCATCTTTAATTTAGTGGTGGACGAGCCAACCAAAGCCCAGAAGGCGCTTAAGGACAAAGGCTGGGAGGTAGCGCAGGAAGAAGCGGTGATATTGAGTCTGGTGAACAAGGCTGGCGCGCTGGCCAAGGTAGCCGAGAAACTAAAAAAAGACGAAGTCAACCTGCGCTATTGTTATGGCACCACCGAGCAAGCGGGCAGGGCCTGCAACATTGTGCTCAAGGCCATTGACAATGAGCGGCTGTTTAAGTCGCTTTCGTAATAAGAAATCTGCGGACTTTGCTTGCTTTTGAGAAAGAATTACGTTAGAATACTCCCGTTTTGATTTGGATCACCATGACACCACGACACCAAGTCACCCGTCAAACATGTGTCTGGTGTCTTGGTGCCCCGTGCAGATTATCCTAATTACTCTATGGATACCGATTTGATGGACAAAATCACCTCCCTGTGCAAGCGCCGGGGGTTTATCTTCCAGTCATCGGAGATCTACGGAGGCTTGGGCAGTGTTTGGGACTACGGGCCGCTGGGCGCGGAATTAAAGCGCAATTTGAAAAACGCTTGGTGGCGCGCCAATGTCCAGCAGCGCGAGGATATGGTGGGCCTGGATGCGGCGATTTTGATGGCACCGGAGGTCTGGAAAGCCTCTGGCCACACGGAAAGTTTTTCCGATATCCTTGTGGACTGTAAATCCTGCAAAAAAAGATTCCGCGCGGACCATTTAATCCGCCTGCCGGCGAGGCAGGAGGGACAATGTCCAGAATGCGGCGGTAAAGACTTCACTGAAGGCCGGGCCTTTAATTTAATGCTTAAAACCTCGCTGGGACCAGTGGAAGACTCCAGCGCCATAACCTATTTGCGTCCGGAAACTGCGCAGGGAATCTTGGTCAACTTTGATAATGTAGTTACCGCCAGCCGCAAAAAACTCCCTTTTGGCATTGCCCAAATTGGCAAATCTTTCCGCAACGAAGTCACCCCCGGCAATTTTACCTTCCGCACCCGCGAATTCGAGCAGATGGAAATTGAGTATTTCCTCGCGCCTTCATCCGCCCAAGAAAAATATGAAGAATGGATTCAGGCGCGCTTTGACTGGTATCTTAACTTAGGTATTAAAAAAGAAAATTTACGCATCCGCCCTCACGAGAAAAATGAGCTGGCGCACTATGCAGTCGCCTGCTCGGATATCGAATATAATTTTCCCTTTGGGTGGTCAGAGTTGGAAGGCATTGCCAACCGCACCGACTTTGATTTACGCCAGCACGCCAAATTTTCCGGGCGGAAACTGACTCATCCGGACTTAAAAGAAAACGACGGGGTGCCTTATATCATCGAGCCTTCCGGCGGCGTAGACCGCGCGCTGTTGGCATTTTTGGTCGATGCTTATTATGAAGAACAAGTAGAGGGGGAAACCCGCGTAGTCCTGAAACTCCACAAAGACTTGGCTGCGGTGCAGGTGGCAGTGCTGCCTTTGTTGAAAAACCGGGAAGAGATTGTCAAAGCCGCCAAAGCCATTGCCAAGGACTTGCGGCTCCATTTCCGCGTGGCCTACGACGACACCGCGGCGATTGGCAAACTTTACCGTCGGCAGGATGAAGTGGGGACCTTGTATTGCGTAACCGTGGATGTGCAGTCGTTAGAAGACAAACAAGTTACGGTCCGCGATCGGGATTCGATGCAACAGGAGAGAGTGGCGATTGAGAAATTGGGCGAGTATCTAACCGAAAAACTCAAATAGGTTGGTTTCGACAAAAACAAATTGAGATAATGAAAATTATAGTAAGAGGCAATAAAGCAATAACCTTAGCCGAGCTTTTCTAAGGGAAAGAAAGGTCGCGAAGACTTATGGCAGGTCTTTCATTTGAAGAAAAAATAAGAATCCTTGTTTCCCTGCAGGAACTTGCCCGCCGTTGGGGCGGAAAAAAAGATGTTATGGTTTGGAAATAAAAGAAGGAGGTCTTAAGCAGCAATGGCCAAGAAATATGTTTACAGCTTCGGCGGAAGAAAAGCCGATGGTAATGAAGGCATGAAAAATCTTTTGGGCGGCAAAGGCGCCAATTTGGCGGAAATGGCCGGCCATCCCAAATTAAAGCTTCCGGTGCCTCCGGGTTTTACCATTACCACCGAGGTTTGCACTTATTATTATCAAAATAAAAAGAACTATCCCAAGGGCCTTAAAGAAGAAGTAGCCAAGGCCCTAAAAAAAGTTGAGAATTTAATGGCCAAGAAATTCGGCGATCCGGCCAATCCACTCTTGGTTTCGGTGCGCTCCGGCGCCAGAAAGTCAATGCCGGGAATGATGGAAACGGTTTTAAATGTGGGCCTGACGGAAAAAACCATTCCGGGTTTAATCAAGCTAACCGGCAACGAGCGTTTTGTTTATGACGCCTACCGCCGGTTGATTATGATGTATTCGGATGTGGTAATGGAAAAGGCCGCGGGAATTGAGCCGGCTGACGAGCAGGGAATCAGAAAACAGCTTGAGCGGATAATGGGAGAGGCCAAAAAACAAAAGGGTGTAACTCAAGACACCGATTTAGATGCCCTAGATTTGAAAAAGCTCTGCTCCCAATTCAAAGCAAAAGTCAAAGAAGTCCTGAAAAAGGATTTTCCCGACGAGCCACAGGATCAGCTTTGGGGCGGTATTGGCGCAGTATTTTCCTCTTGGAACGGCAAGCGCGCGATTTCCTATCGGCGCATTGAAAATATCCCGGATGAATGGGGCACGGCGGTTAATGTGCAAACTATGGTCTTTGGCAATATGGGCAATGATTCGGCAACCGGGGTGGCCTTTACCCGCAATCCGGGGAATGGCGAAAATAAATTTTACGGCGAATATCTTATCAACGCGCAAGGCGAGGATGTGGTAGCGGGAATCCGCACGCCGGCGCCAGTGAATGAGGCCTCGAAGAGCGAGCACAACAAAGAACTCAAGAGCCTTGAAGAGACTATGCCCAAGCTCTACAAAGAGCTTTTTGAAATTCAAAGGCGGCTGGAAAAACATTACCGCGATATGCAGGATATCGAGTTTACCATTGAAAAGGGAAAGCTTTATATGCTGCAATGCCGGGTGGGAAAACGCAATGGCCCGGCAGCCGTGAAAATGGCCGTGGATATGGTTAAAGAAAAACTAATTGATAAGGCGACGGCGGTTTCCCGGGTTACCCCGGCGCAATTGGATGAGTTGCTGCATCCGATAATTGATCCCAAGGTGGAGGCCGGCAGGAAACCGTTAGCTAAAGGCCTGCCGGCCGGCCCCGGCGGCGCTTCGGGACAAATTGTTTTCACTGCCAATGACGCGGTGAATTGGGCAAAGCAAGGTAAAAAGGTAATCTTAGTGCGGGAAGAAACCAATCCCGAAGATGTGGAAGGTATGCGCGCAGCGCAGGCGATTTTGACTGCGCGCGGCGGAATGACTTCGCACGCAGCCTTGGTGGCCCGCGGCTGGGGCAAATGTTGTATTGTCGGCTGCTCGTCTTTACATATTGAAGCGGACAAAAAGACTCTGGCTGTGGACGGAAAAACCCTTAAGGAAGGCGATTGGATTACTTTAAACGGCACTAAAGGCGCGGTGTATGAGAGCCAGCTGCCGATGATGGATGCCTCGCACGAAAATAAATTGCTCAATGAATTTCTTAAGCTCTGCGACGCAATCCGGGTTCTAAAAGTGCGCACCAACGCGGACACGCCCGAGGATTCAGCCAAGGCGCGGTCGTTTGGGGCGGAGGGGATTGGGCTCTTCCGCACCGAGCATATGTTTTACGGCAAGGGTGCGGAAGAGCCCTTATTTAAGCTGCGCAAAATGATTATCTCCAAGACCGAAGGAGAAAGGCGCGCGGCCTTGGGCGAATTATTTCCGCATGTAAAAAGCGATATCAAAGCGACTTTGGAGGCAATGGAGGGATTGCCGGTAACCATCCGGCTTTTGGATCCGCCGTTGCATGAATTTGTTCCCAAGGAAAAAGACAAATTAGAACAATTAGCCCAGAGCTTGAATATCTCAATGGAAGAATTGGAAAACCGCGCTAATAATTTGCACGAGAGCAATCCGATGATGGGACACCGCGGCGTGCGTTTGGGAGTGACTTATCCGGAAGTCACGGAAATGCAGGTGCGCGCGATTTTCGAGGCCTCAGCAGAATTGATTAAAGCCGGCAAAAAAGTGGAGCCGGAAATAATGATTCCGGTGGTCGGCGCAGTTAAAGAGCTCAACGACCAACTGACGCTGTGCCAAAAAGTTTACGCAGAAGTACTGGCAAAATATAATCTCAAGGCCATCAAGCATCTTTTTGGCACTATGCTCGAAATCCCCCGCGCCTCTTTGGTAGCCGGAAAACTCGCGGAAGTAGCGCAATTCTTTTCTTTCGGCACCAATGACCTCACGCAAATGGGATTTGGATTTTCCCGTGACGATATTGGCGGGTTTCTCCCTGATTATTTAAAGAAAGGGATTCTTTCCGACGATCCTTTTCAAACCATTGATCAGGAAGGTATCGGCGAATTAATTGCCATTGGCATCCAAAGAGGCAGAAAGACCCGCAAGGATTTGAAGGTGGGAATTTGCGGCGAGCACGGCGGCGACCCGCGCTCCATTGCTTTCTGTCATAAGGTGGGGATGAATTATGTAAGCTGCTCGCCGTTTCGCGTGCCTATTGCCCGTCTGGCCGCGGCGCAGGCTGTACTGTTTGAAAAGAAGAAAGCGTGAACGCAGATGGGCACAGATTAAGAGATGCAGATGATCGCAGATGAGTCAAGAAACTATCTGCGCTAATCGTGCCGCTTCTCATCTGTGCTAATCTGCGAAATTAATCTTACTATAAAAATGGAATCAATCAAGGCTTACCTCAAAGATATCCGCAAAATTCCGCTTCTGACGCCCGAGGAAGAACTCGCCTTGGCCAAAAGAATACGCAGGGGCGACAAAGAGGCGCGCAAGAAAATGATTCGCTCCAACCTGCGCCTGGTGATTAATATGGCCAAGAAATATGTCAACCTTGGTGTCTCCTTTATGGACCTTATCGAAGAAGGCAACATCGGCCTGATGCGCGCCGTGGACAAATTCAAGCCGCAAAAAGGCTTTCGTTTTTCCACTTACGCAGCATGGTGGATTCGCCAGAGCATTTTGCGTTGCATTATTGATCAGGGCAAAATGATTCGGATTCCGGTTTATCTTAACGAGTCTATTCTGCGGCTTAAAAAGGCCACCGAAAAGCTTTCCCATAAGCTTAACCGCGAGCCTGAACCTGCTGAGTTAGCTAAAAAGCTGCGTCTTCCCGTCGAGAAAGTAAAAGAGCTAAGCCAGTGGACTACCAAGATGTCCAGCTTGGAGGCGCCCATTGGCGAAGACAAGGAAGGCCAGGTAAAGGATATTGTCAAGGATGAGACTATGGTTGCGCCGGATGCCGAATTGGAAAACTTCTTTAACCGCGAAAGGACGCTGGATTTAATTTCCAATATGAGCAAGCGGGAGCGCACGATTTTGGATTTGCGTTTTGGCTTAAGCGACGGTAAGACCCACACCCTTGCCGAAATCTCTTCACGGATGAAAATTTCCCGGGAAAGGGTAAGACAGATAGAAGAGGCCACCATAAAGAAGATAAGAAAATACATCAACCAACAGGAAAAGCTCTAACCATGCCGGACAAACTCAATCCCACTTATTCTCTGGTGGTTCCGCGCTTCGAAGATATCTTTCATTCCTTTTATTCCTGCGAAGTAATAAAAGGCATAGGGGTGGCTGCCAGCCGGATAAAGGCAGATGTTTTAATCCACATTACCGACCGTTTTAATCATGAGGACTGGCTTAAGAGCCGGCCGCTTGATCCCCAATTCGTAGACGGGGTGCTGTTTGCGGATATCAACGGCGATATCGCCACTCTAAAGAAGGTGATTGAAAAAGGCCTGCCGTATTTAGTAATGAATAATGTTTTTACCGAGCCCATAAATTATATTGCCATAGACAACAAGCAAGCCGCCAAACAGGCAGTGCAGTATTTGATAAAATTGGGTCACGAGAGAATCGCCACCATAAGCGGCGATTTAATGACGCAAGCCGGCAAGGCGCGGGTGGAAGGATACTTGGAGGCCTTGGCAGAAAACCATATCCCGGCGCGAGAAGAATATCTTACCCGCGGCGAATTTTTGCGCGGTCCGGCCCGTCAGGCAGCGAATAAACTTTTAAATCTTAAGAACCGGCCTACGGCGGTCTTTGTCGCCTCCGACATTATGGCCCTGGAGCTTTTGGATGTGGCCAAGCGAATGAAGATTGCTGTTCCCCAGGACCTCTCGGTTATCGGCTTTGATGATAACCCGGTTGCCGAATACAGTGCGATTGGGCTTTCCACAATGCGCCAGCCGCTTTCAGAAATGGGCAGGCAGGGACTTGAGTTACTGCATCAAATCGCGCAAGGCACAATCAAGGTTCCGGTAGCGGTCCTGCTGGATGCCGAATGGGTAGAAAGGGAATCCTGTGAAAAAATCCGAGCTTAAGAAAACTATCCGCACTATCCCGGATTTTCCCAAGCCGGGGATTATGTTTCGCGACATCACCACACTTTTGAAAAATAAAGAAGCCTTTAAAAAGGCAGTGGGCCTGCTGGCGCAGAAATATCGTAAAGCCAATATTGATTATGTGGTGGCAGTGGAGGCAAGAGGGTTTATTTTAGGCGGCGCTTTGGCCTTAAAGTTAGGCGCCGGGTTTGTGCCAGTAAGAAAAAAAGGCAAATTGCCCGGCAAGACCCAACAGGTAACTTACAGCTTGGAATACGGCGCTGACACTTTGGAAATTCACGAAGACGCCCTTGAGCTCGGCGCCCGCGTTTTGCTCGTTGACGACCTTTTGGCCACCGGCGGCACGGTCAAGGCCGTAGTGGATTTGGTGAAGCAATTTAATGTAGAAATCTGCGGGATTGTTTTTCTTATTGAGCTGACTGATTTAAAAGGCAAAGACAAGCTCAAGGAATATAACCTTACTTCGCTGGTTAAGTTTAAAGAGACCGAGAGTTAGTACCGAATTAAATTGTGGGTATTGTGGGTGAGTTGTGGGTAGTGTGTCGAAGGGTGGGGATAAAACTCACAACCCATCCCCACAACCCGACTCACAACGCACAACTCAAACACACAACTCTAACAAACGCCCCTGTAGCTCAGATGGATAGAGCAGAGGTTTCCTAAACCTCGTGTCGGGGGTTCGACTCCTCCCAGGGGCATTCCGTGCCACCAAGACACAAGGACACCATGTCACAAGTTAACGGGTGGCTTGGTGCCTTGGTGTCGTGGTGGCGCAAATGAAATATATGATTGATTTACACACTCATTCACTTTTAAGCGACGGGTGCTTGCTGCCTTCCGAATTGGCGCGGCGCTATGAAGAAAAGGGCTTTAAAGCCATTGCCATTACCGACCATGTGGATAGCTCCAACATTGCGCGCGTGGTCAAGGAGATTACTACTTTCTGCCGCGCTTGGCCCAAGCACCGCATCAAGGTTTTGCCGGGAATTGAGCTAACCCATATCCCACCGGAACATTTTCCCCGGCTTACCCGTTATGCCCGCAAGCACGGAATTAAAATCATCATCGCTCACGGCGAGTCGCCGGTTGAGCCGGTGATTAAAGGCACTAACCGCGCCGCCTTAAACTCGGATATTAACATCCTTGCCCATCCAGGCAAGCTCACCCTTGAAGACGCCCGGCTGGCAAAGAAGAAGGGGATTTTCTTGGAAATCACTTGTCGCCGCGGCCACCGCAAGACCAACCGCCATGTGGCCAAAGTTGCCCAGCAAGCCGGCGCAAAATTAATCCTTAATTCAGACAGCCATAAGCCCGAAGATATCCCAACTGCCGCTAAATTTCACCACATTGCCCGGCAGGCTGGGGCCGTTGCGCCTCCGTCGCTTAACCTTCACATTTTCAAATAGATACCCGCCAGTCCCTCGCCAAAAAAATCCTTAAAAAACCCTTGACAGCGCTTTCTGGCCATGTTAAAAAGGAAGATAATTATACAGCCAGAGATAGCTTCAATCTGACGCGAAAGGGGGTGTAAAGGGAAAGTCCGAGGTTATCGAAAAGTCTGGTGTATAAATATAAATGTAAATCATAGGAGTTTTTAAATACCCACCTATTAAGACATATATCTTAAATTTCAAGGAGGAAATTAAATGAGTCGACGCTTATTAGTAATTTGCGCCGCGTTGTTTTTGGTGGCAATGGCCGTGCCGGCCTTTGCTGCGGTACAAAATGTTAAGGTAGGCGGCGATGTATTCGTCACTGGCGTTTCCCGTAACAACTTTGACTTAGGCCGTACTGCTTCGGGTAACACTGATGATGATTCATCGCTGTTTATGTCTCAAGTTCGCTTAAGAGTGGATGCTGACCTCACTGATAATGTAATGGCCACCATCCGTCTTATCAATGAAAGAGACTGGGACCAGGAATCCGACGGACAAAGCCCGGCTGACAACAACACGCAGGTAGATATTGACCTCGCCTATGTTACTTTAAAAGAGATGCTGTATTCTCCTTTAACGGTAGTCATTGGTCGTCAACCCTTGCGTTATGGTAATGCCTTGATTATTGGCGACCCGGATACCAGCCGGCAAGACACCAGCGCGCATCCCATATTCAACCGCGACCTTACCATCCGCAGAGGATTCGATGCCATCAAGGCGATCCTGAATTATGATCCTTTGACCATCGATGTATTCTTCAGCGAGATTGATGAGAATACCAAGCAGTCTTCTTCTGGAGATAACAACGAAAAAGACGATGTAATCCTGTGGGGAGTCAATGGCGCCTATAAAGTCGGTGACAAATACAACTCCACGGTGCAGGGCTACTTCTTCCAGAAGAGAGAC